>NZ_JBHDJA010000020.1:0-86384 GCF_041877125.1 Arthrobacter sp. E44 | reverse complement strand
CGGCTCGAACACCTCCGCGGATCCGCTCTCGGCTTCCGGAACCTCACCAACTACACCGCCCGATCACTGCTGGAATCCGGCGGATTCAGACCGAAACTACACTCTCAATTCTGAAGAGCCGGAAACCGCGACGATTTCCGCGGTGGAGTCCGCCAAGGAGCCCAGCCCGCTGCGCCGGAGAAGATGTCCCGGGAATCGGTGACTATCATCAGCACGCTGCTGGTGGCGACGTTCGTGGTGATCCTTAACGAGACCATCATGAACGTCGCCCTGCAACGGCTCATGGTGGACCTGCGCGTGGATGCGCCCACCGTCCAGTGGCTCTCCACCGGCTTCATGCTCACTATGGCCGTGGTCATCCCCACTACCGGCTTCATCCTCCAGCGGCTCTCCACGCGGGCCGTCTTCCTGCTGGCCATGGGCTTGTTCGCCAGCGGAACAGCGCTTGCCGCGGTGGCCCCCGGGTTCGAGGTCCTGCTACTGGCCCGTATCGTCCAGGCGGGCGGCACCGCCATCATGCTGCCCCTGCTGATGACCACCATCCTCACCCTGGTCCCACTGGCCAAGCGCGGCGCCGTCATGGGCAACGTGAGCATCGCCATTTCGGTGGCACCGGCCATGGGTCCCACCGTCTCCGGCCTGATCCTGGAGCACTTCACCTGGCGCTTCATGTTCGTCTTCGTCCTGCCCGTAGCCCTCGCCGCGCTGGCCATTGGTGCCAAGTACCTCACCAACGTGGGCGAGACCGAAAAGGGGCGGCTCGACGCGCTGTCCGTCATCCTCACCGTCCCGGCCTTTGGTGGCCTTGTGTACGGGCTCAGCCAAATCGGCGGCGGCCATGGCGGCCAGGCTGGTCCGGGCGCCGGTGCCATCGCGGCCCTGGTCATCGGAGTCGCTGCGCTCACGGTATTCGTGCTGCGCCAGGTCCGGCTGCAGAAGGCCGCCGCGCCGCTGCTGGACCTTCGCGCCTTCAACTTCCGCATGTTCACCGTCTCGGTCCTGCTGATGGTGGTGGCCATGATGGCCCTCTTCGGCGGCGTCATCCTGCTGCCGCTCTACCTCCAGCAGGTCCGCGGCCTGGGCTCGCTCGAAACCGGCCTTGTCCTGCTTCCCGGCGGCCTGGCCATGGGCCTGCTGGGCCCGGTCATCGGCCGTGCGTTCGACAAGGTGGGTCCGCTGCCCCTCACGGTCACCGGATCCATCCTGATGGTCGTCACCCTCTGGCAGTTTTCAATGCTCGACGCCGGCACGGCCGTTTGGTGGATCGTCACCCTGCACGTGGGGCTGAGTTTTGGCCTGGCACTGCTGTTCACCCCCGCTTTCACCACGGGACTGAACCCGCTGCCGCCGCACCTCTACTCCCACGGGTCTGCGATCATGAGCACCACGCAGCAGGTGGCCGGTGCCGCCGGCACGGCCTTGCTGGTGTCGATCTTCGCGGTGGTGAGTGCGGCGTCCGGACTCGTCGCCGGGATGAGCGCCGCGTTCATGACGGCAACCGTCATAGCCTTTGCCGCCGTCGTGCTTTCCGCCATGATGCGCAAGACCGAAGGTGCCGGTCCGGGCCACGGCGCAGGGCACTAACCCTGGCACCGGCCCAACTGACTTGCAGTAGTTGTCGTTTTGAGCGTCCAAAACGACAACTACTGCGAGCTACATGGGTCAGCCGGCGTAGAAGTCGCTCAGTTCCTTGATGAGCTTGTCCGGGGCCTTGATGGCGCCGTCGTGGCCGAAGCCGGGCAGGATGGTGTAGCTGGAGCCGGACAGTACGTCGTGGATCTGGCCGCAGGCGATGCCGAAGTAGGCCGGGCTCTTTTCGCCCACCACGATCAGCGTCTCCAGCGGCAGGTCCAGGAACGGCTCGGCAGGCATGTCCGCGGCGATGATGGCCTTGATCTCACGGACGCCGGTGCGCATGAGTTCGCGCTGCTGCTTGCCTTCCGTGGTGCCGGCGGTCAGCTTGTTGGCCAGGGTCAGCATGGACAGCGGCATGCGCGATGAGAAGGATCCGCCGGCTTCCAGGCCGCGCTGGATCACGGCGAGGGCGCGGTCATCGTCACCGGCGGCAATGGCCCGCTCATACTCAGCAATCCAGTCCGCGCTGACGCTGCCGTTCACCGACACCGCGGGGTCGTAGACTGCGAGCCGTTCCACGGGGAGGGTCCGCGCGGCATGCAGGGCAACGGCCCCGCCGAAGCTGTGCCCAAAGACGTCCGTGCTGGAGGTGTGCTTCATGACGGTGTCGAGGTCCCGGATGTCCACGTCCAGCGTGTAGTCCTCAGGCTGAGGCGACGACGAGCCGCGGCCTCGACGGTTGAACGTGTGCACGGGCCGGCCCAGGGCCGCGCTCAGTTTTTGGGCGAACCTGGTGTAGTCAGCGGCCGTCACCATGGAGGGCGGCACCACCACCACACCGGAACCGGCCGAAGCCAGTTCCGCGCCCGTGGAGAAGAGCTCCACAGTGCCGCCGTCGGGGGTCCTGATGTTCTCTCGCGTCATGCTCCGAGCCTAGCCGAGCAAGCCGGGTGGGGGCATCACGGACGCGGGCGTCTCCGGCTCAGGCCAGCTGCTGAATGAGGGCCTGGCTCGCCGCGCGGATGGCCGGCAGTTGGTCCCCGAGACCGCAGAGGATCAATCCCGCATCCGCCGCCTGCATTGCAGACTCCGCCGTCACGGCACCATCAGCCCGCAAATAGATCAGGGATTCGACCAGGCGGAACGTGAAGTCGCCGCCGTCCGGGCCGATCACGGTTGCTGACAGCCCGCCGCCCAGCTCCCCGTACAGCCGCCGGAGCTCCTGGCGGTGGCTGAGGAACCGGGCGAAGCGCGTGGTGCGCACCTCGGGCAGGTGGTATAGGACGCCAAGATTCCACCGGGCGCTGCACAGCTGGGTGCCGTCGTAAAGCGCGACGGCGTGAAGCCGGCTTCCAGCCGGGCTTTCCGTCTCAGGACGGTCGGCGGGCAACGCGGCAACTGCGCGCGCGAACTTCAGGCCCCCTGACACCGTCCCCTCCAGGAGGTCCTCGAGGATGTCGTCCTTGGTTTTGAAGTGATGGTAGAGGGATGACTGCCGGATTCCCACGGCGTCCGCGATGGACCGGGTGGAGGTGCTGGCGAAGCCCTGCGTGGTAAAAAGCTCCGCCGCGGCGTCGAGGATCTCGTCGCGGGCGGTAGCCCCTGGCCGCGAGGGCTGCTGGTGGCGGGGGCGTCCCGGTCCGGCTGAAGTCACGGCCCCATTGTTGCACTGGCGGATGGACCAGGGGGCAGCACGAAAACGGCCGGCAGGAATGGTGAGGGGACGGAAATCTGCGCGAAACAAGATGTCTATCCGCCTTTTACAGAGGTGAAACTGTTTGGGGACATCCCGCTGGAAAACTATCAATTGACCGGTAATCAGCAGCCTTCGGCCGAGCGCTGCAGTGCCGGGAGGCTTTGCCCCCCAATCCCTTTCCAGCCCGGAGATTCCCGATGACCTCAACCGTTCTCCCCACCGTCCACCAGGACGATGCAGACCTGACGTCCCTTGGCTACCAGCCCACCCTCCACCGAAAGCTCGGCCGCTACGCTTCCTTTGCCGCTGGCTTCTCTTTCGTTTCGATCCTCACCACCATCTTCCAGCTCTTCGCGTTCGGTTACTCCTTCGCCGGGCCCGCGTTCTTCTGGACCTGGCCTGTTGTCTTGGTGGGCCAACTGCTCGTGGCGCTGAACTTCGCCGAGCTTGCCGCCCGCTACCCCCTCTCCGGCGCCGTGTACCAGTGGGCACGCCGCGTCGGGGGAGAGGGCGTCGGCTGGTTCGCGGGCTGGTTCATGGCCATCGCGCAGGTGGTCACCGCCGCTGCCGCCGCCATCGCCCTGCAGGTGGTCCTTCCCCAGCTCTGGGACGGCTTCCAGGTAGTGGGCGGCGACCCGGCGCTCAACACGGTGACTGGCGCCAGCAACGCTGTGGTCCTGGGCGCCGTACTCCTGGTGGCCACCACCATCATCAACTCCCTGGGCGTGAAGCTCATGGCGCACGTGAACTCGGTGGGCGTCACCTGCGAGATCGTGGGTGTCGTGGCCGTGATCCTGGCCCTGGTCAGCGCCGCCCAGCGCGGACCGGACGTCGTGGCGGACACCACCGTGCTGCAGGGATCAGACCTCGGCGCCGTGGGAGCCTTCCTGGTCTCCGGGCTGATGGCCGCCTACGTCATGGTGGGCTTCAACTCCGCCGGCGAACTGTCCGAAGAAACCAAGGTCCCGCGCCGCACCGCTCCGCGGACCATCCTCTCCGCCCTGCTCATCTCCGGCATCGGCGGCGCCCTGATGATCATCACCGCCCTGATGGCCGCACCCAGCCTCGATGACGGCCGCCTGGCCACCGAAGGCCTTCCCTACGTCCTCACCGCGGTCCTGGGCACCTTCTGGGGCAAGGTCCTGCTGGTGGACGTGGCCATCGCCATCTTCGTCTGCACCCTGGCCATCCAGACCGCCGGGTCCCGGCTGGTCTTCTCCATGGCCCGCGACGGCAAGCTCCCGGCGTCGGCCCTTCTCTCCTCCGTCCACCCCACCCGCGGCACGCCCATGTGGCCCTCCATTGTGATCGGCGCCCTGGCAGTTGCCGTGCTGGCCATCAACGTGGGCAACGCGGCCCTGTTCACCACGCTCTGCAGCGTCTGCATCGTGATGGTCTACCTGGCCTACCTCCTGGTCACCGTCCCGCAGTTGGTCAACCGCCTGCGCGGCGACTGGGACCGGGTGGGACAGACCATGCCGGCGGGCCTGTTCTCCCTGGGCCGGTGGGGCCTTCCGGTCAACATCCTGGCAGTCCTTTACGGCGGCGTCATGGTGGTCAACCTCGCCTGGCCCCGGCCCGAGGTCTACGACCCCTCCGGCGAAAACGGGCTCCTCCTCTGGTCCGCACCACTGATGGTCACGGCCGTCCTGCTCCTGGGCGTTTGGGTCCGGCAGCGGAACCTGGCCGCCAAAGCCTGACACCCGCAGATCTTCCGAAAATTCCAGCAACTACAGGACTGACATGACACAGACCCTCGAAACACCAGTAACCGGCACGGCCACGACGGCCGGCGCCCGCGCCCACGCCCGCGAGCAGCACGGCAAGACAGCCGAGAGCATGCGCCACGTGCCGGCAGCGTCTGCCCCGGCCCGCCTTTTGGCCGGAATGCCCGACGGCGTGATCCCCACCTGGGCCGAATCCCTCGCCTTTGGCCGCTACACCACCATGGTCCTGGCCCGCGGCACCCGGATCCGCCTCACCGACACTGCCGGCGACGCGTGTGTGCACGCCCTTCTGTACCGCGCGGGCAGCCTGCACGAACGGCTGAACATCGCGGACACCGTCAAGGTTCCCTGGCAGGCCTACCCCGGCACGGGCCACCCGCTGCTGTCCGACGCCGGCCGTCTGATGGCCACCATCGTCGCGGACTCCTCATCGCGCCACGACACCCTCACCGGCGCCACCACGCTGGCAGGAAACACAGCCAAGTACGGCGCCGGAGCCGCCCACAGCTCCTCCCCGGCAGCGCGCGAACTGCTCACCCTGGGCGCACTCAAGAACGGCCTCGGCACCAGGGATGTGGCGCCGTCGCTCTCCTTCTTCAAGGGCATCACCGTGGACCCCGCCGGCAGCATCACCTTCACCGGAAGTGCCGGGCCGGGTGCCGCCGTCGAACTCCTGCTCCAGATGGACGCTGTGCTGGTGCTGGCCAACACCGCCCACCCGCTGGACCCCCGCCCGGACTTCGCCGGGACCGCCATCGACATCCTTGCCTGGCACGCACCGCAGGACCTCGAGGAGCTGGAAGCCGGCTCGCTCACCGGCCCGCTGGCGCCCGAACACCGGCAGGCCCTCCGCAACACCGAACACGACCTCACCGCAAGGAATGCCCGATGAACACCGCCACTGACACCAAGCCCATCCCGGACGCCGCCGAAACCGCGCTCGCCGCAGGCACCGTGATCCTGGACGAATTCGTCGAGGCCCGCGGCCCCTGGTCAGCGGTAGTGGCAGCCGGCGACGTCCTGACCATCGTGGACCTGGAAGGCAACCAGGCGGTGGACTGCCTGCTGTACTCAGCAGCCGACACCACTGTGCGTTACTCCGCTCCGGCAACCATCGCCGCCCAGCAGTCGATCGTCCTCACCACCGGCTCAGTCCTCCGGGCCGACACCGGCGCACCCCTCATGACCGTGGTGGCAGACGAAGTGGGCGTGCACGACACCGTCGGCGGCGCCTGCTCGCAGGAATCCAACACGCTCCGCTACGGACAGCACACCCGCGAACAGCACGCCTGCGTGGAGAACTTCCTGATCGAGGGCTCCCGCTGGGGCCTGGGCAAACGGGACCTGGTGTCCAACATCAACTGGTTCATGAACGTCCCGGTGGATCCGGACGGCGCCCTGGGCATTGTGGACGGCCTGTCCGCCCCGGGCAAGCGCGTGGCACTCCGCGCGGAGGTGGACACCCTGGTGCTCGTCTCCAACTGCCCGCAGATCAACAACCCCTGCAACGGCTTCAACCCCACCCCCGTCCGCATGATCGTCACCCGGCCGAAGGCAGCACGATGACCACATTCCATACCCTGCTGGTCGCAAACCGCGGCGAGATCGCCTGCCGCATCATCGAGTCAGCCAGGAAGCTGGGCCTGCGGACCGTTGCCGTGTTCTCGGAGGCGGACCGCGGCGCCAAGCACGTCCGGCTCGCCGACGAAGCCGTGCTGCTGGGACCAGCCCCTGCCAAGGAGTCCTACCTCCGGGTGGACGCGCTCCTGGCCGCGGCCAGGGCAACCGGCGCGGGCGCCATCCACCCCGGCTACGGCTTCCTGTCAGAGGATGCAGCCTTCGCCGAGGCCGTGGAAGCGGCCGGGCTCGTGTTCGTGGGTCCCACCCCGGAGCAGCTGCGCATCTTCGGCACCAAGCACACAGCGCGCGACGCCGCCCGGGCGGCCGGGGTGCCGATGATCGCCGGGTCCGGGCTGCTTGCGGACGTGGACGCCGCCGTGGCGGCCAGCAAGGAGATCGGCTTCCCGCTGATGCTTAAGGCCACCGGAGGTGGCGGCGGCATCGGCATGACCGTCTGCCGTTCCGAGGCCGAGCTGGCCGAAAGCTTCCCCCGCGTTGCCCGGCTGGCCAGCGCAAGCTTCGGCACCGCGGGCGTTTTCGCCGAACGGTACGTCGAGAACGCCCGGCACGTGGAGGTCCAGGTCTTTGGTGACGGCGAAGGCCGGGTGGTCAGCCTCGGCGACCGGGACTGCTCGCTGCAGCGCCGCCACCAGAAAGTCCTTGAGGAAGCCCCGGCTCCGGACCTCCCGGCGGAGCTGCGGGAAGAACTGCACCGCAGTTCCCGGGCTCTCTGCGCCTCGCTGAACTACCGCTCCGCCGGCACGGTCGAGTTCGTCTACGACGCCGCCCGCAAGGAAGCCTCCTTCCTGGAAGTCAACGCCCGGCTCCAGGTGGAACACCCCGTCACCGAAGCCGTCACCGGCGTGGACCTGGTGGAATGGATGCTCTGCCTGGCGCAGGGCGGGAGCGAAGCACAATCAGTGCTGGAAAACGTTCCGGACGCACTGCCGGTTTCCGGCCACGCTGTGGAAGCCCGCCTCTACGCCGAAGACCCGGCCCGCGGTTTCCAGCCCAGCGCGGGAACCGTCACCAACGCCGTATTCCCTGCAGCGGATGAAGCCCGCGTGGACGCCTGGGTGGAAACCGGCACCGAGGTTGCCACCAACTACGACCCCCTCCTGGGCAAGATCATCACCGCCGGCGAAAGCCGTGCGGACGCCTTTGACCGGCTCGCGTCCGCCCTGGACAACACCCGCATCGACGGCATCGAGACCAACCTTGGCATGCTTCGGGCCGTGAGCGGGATGGACGTGGTCCGCAGCGTCCTGCACTCCACCAGCACCCTGGACAACGTGGGGGATCCTGAACCGCGCATCACCGTGGGCCGCCCCGGCCTGCAGACCAGCGTGCAGGACTGGCCCGGCCGCACCGGGCTGTGGCAGATCGGTGTCCCGCCGAGCGGCCCTATGGACGATCTCTCCTTCCGGCTTGGCAACACCGCCCTCGGCAACCAGGAAGGCGCTCCCGGCCTGGAGTTCACCATGACCGGTCCCAGCCTGACCTTCACGCATCAGACCACCGTGTGCGTCACCGGCGCGGAAGTGGTGGTGACAGTAGACGGAACGGAGGTGCCCGCCTGGACGCCCGTCACGGTCCCCGCCGGAGGAACCCTCGACGCCGGCACGGCCGCCGGAACGGGCCTGCGCGGCTACATCCTGTTCCAGGGCGGCCTGGACATTCCGCAGTACCTGGGCAGCTCCTCCACCTTCACCCTGGGGCAGTTCGGCGGCCACGCCGGACGCGTCCTTCGCGCCGGTGACGTGCTCCGCACGGTGAAATCCGGCGTCGAACAAATTCCCGCCGCTGCAGTGCCGCTCGACAGCCGCCCCGCGCTCACCGCCACCTGGGAACTGGCCGTTGCTGAGGGTCCGCACGGCGCCCCCGAGTTCTTCCGGAGGGAAGACATCGAAGAGCTCTACGCCGCGGAATACGAGGTCCACTTCAATTCCGCCCGCACCGGAGTCCGGCTCATCGGACCCAAACCCCGCTGGGCCCGGACCGACGGCGGCGAGGCAGGCCTGCACCCGTCCAACATCCACGACACCGCCTACTCCGTGGGCGCCCTGGACTTCACCGGCGACACGCCCATCCTGCTCGGCCCGGACGGCCCCAGCCTCGGCGGCTTCGTCTGCCCGGCCACCGTGGTCACCGCCGAGCGTTGGAAGCTGGGCCAGCTCCGCCCGGGGGACAAGGTCCGGTTCGTGCCCATCAAAGCCAGCCAGGCGCCGTCGGCCAAGGACCTGGGACCCGGACGCCAGCTGGTGCTCCCGGGCGACGCGGACTGGACGTCGGATCCGTCCATGGCCGCCCCCGCACGTTCGTTCCGGGGCGATGGCGACGCCGGCGTGCTGGGCCGGGTTTCCGAAGGTTCCGGCCGTCCCGGCGTTACCTACCGCCGCTCCGGCGATGACAACCTGCTGGTCGAATACGGCGAGATGGTGCTGGACCTTGGCCTGCGCGCACGCGTGCACGCCCTGCACCAGCAGATCGAGGCGCTCCGCGTCCCCGGCATCGTGGACCTCACCCCGGGCATCCGGTCACTGCAGATCAAGGTGGACCCGTCCGTCCTGTCCACCACGCGGCCGCTGCTGGACCTGGTCCAGGAAATCGAGGCCGCGCTGCCCGCCAGTTCCGAACTGGTGGTTCCCAGCCGCACCGTCCGGCTCCCGCTGTCCTGGGATGATCCCGCCACCCGGGAGGCCATCGAGCGCTACATGGCAGGCGTCCGCGACGACGCCCCCTGGTGCCCGTGGAACATCGAGTTCATCCGCCGGATCAACGGCCTGGACTCCGTCAACGACGTCTTCGACACAGTCTTCAACGCCGAGTACCTGGTGCTGGGCCTGGGCGACGTCTACCTGGGAGCCCCAGTGGCCACCCCGCTGGATCCGCGGCACCGCCTGGTCACCACCAAATACAACCCGGCCCGCACCTGGACGCCGGAAAACGCCGTGGGAATCGGCGGAGCCTACATGTGCATCTACGGCATGGAAGGCCCCGGCGGCTACCAGTTCGTGGGCCGTACCACGCAGGTCTGGTCCCGCTACGCGGACTCGGCCCCGTTCGAGCCGGGATCGCCCTGGCTGCTGCGCTTCTTCGACCGGATCTCCTGGTACCCCGTCAGCCCGGAGGAACTGCTGGACCTAAGGGCCGACATGGCCGCCGGGCGCGGCCGTGGCGTGGAGATCGAGGACGGCACCTTCTCCCTCGCCGACCACGAGGCATTCCTGTCCGAAAACCGTGCGTCCATCGACGCGTTCCGGGAAAAGCAGGGCGCCGCTTTCGCAGTGGAACGGCAGGCCTGGGCCGACGCCGGCGAGTTCGACCGGGCGGAGGCGCTCGCCGCCGTCGTTTCCCCTGTGGCCGACGACGTGGAGGTGCCCGAGGGCGGCGCACTCGTCTCCGCCCCCTTTGCCGCCAGCGTCTGGAAGGTGGACGTGGCGGAAGGCGACCGCGTGGTCAAGGGCCAGCCGCTGGTGTCGCTGGAGGCCATGAAGATGGAAACGGTCCTGGAAGCACCCTCTGACGGAATCGTGCTCCGCGTCCTCCCGGCCGCCGGATCTCAGGTGGTGTCCGGCGAGGCGGTGGTGGTCCTGGGCGGCAGTGACCTGGTACCCGTTGATGAAGTCCTGGACCTCGGGGCACAGGACCTGGAGGAGGCGGCAGTATGAGCACCACAACCACCGGCAGCGCCACCCGCCGCGTCAAGGCAGCACTCGCGGCGATTGAAACGGCGGACCGGCCAGAAATCTGGATCACGCTGCGCGCCGCCGAGGACCTCCTGGCCGAAGCAGCCGGAATCGATGCGGCTGTAGCCGGCGGCGCGGACCTCCCCCTGGCTGGACTCCTGCTCGCCGTCAAGAACAACGTTGACGTGGCCGGCATCCCCACCACGGCCGCCTGCCCGGGCTTCGCCTACACGCCGGAGAAGGACGCCGAAGCCGTGGCCCGGCTCCGCGCAGCCGGTGCCCTGGTCCTGGGTGCCACCAACCTGGACCAGTTCGCCACCGGGCTGGTGGGCACGCGGAGTCCCTACGGTGCTGTCCGGGATTCCCGCCGCCCCGGCTACATTTCCGGCGGCTCCAGCTCGGGTTCCGCTGTTGCGGTGGCGCTGGGACTGGCGGACATCGCCATCGGCACGGACACGGCGGGATCGGGCCGGGTCCCGGCCGGGCTGCAGGGCATCGTCGGGATCAAGGCCACCCTCAACGTGGTCTCCACAGCCGGGGTGGTGCCGGCCTGCCGGTCCTGGGACGCCGTCACCATCTTTGCCCGGCACCTGTCCACCGCCGAACTGGCCATGGGCATCATGGCCGGCAATTCACGGGCCTGGCCGGCGGACATCCGGCTCGCCGCGCCGTCCCGGCCGCGGGTTGCATACCCCGCGGCGCTGCCTGCGCTGCCGCCGGAATGGGCCGCGGAGTTTGACCGGCAGGTTGACCGGCTGCGATCCTCTGGGGTGGCCGCCGAACCGGTCGAATTCGACGACTTCCTCCAGGCTGCCCGGCTGCTGTACGACGGTGGTCTGGTGGCCGAACGGTACGCCGCGGTGGGCAGCTTCCTGGAGAACCACGACGGCGGCACGGACGGCCAAGTGGGAATCGATCCGACAGTTCGGGGCATCGTCCGCGCGGCCGGCGAAGTGCCTGCCCACCGGTACGTCGCTGATACCGGGCGGCTGGAGGAACTCAAGGCCAGGGCCATGGCCCGGCTGGAAGGCTTCGACGCGTTGCTGGTTCCCACTGCGCCGTTCCACCCCACGCTGGCAGAAGTAGCTGCCGACCCCGTGGGCGTGAACTCGCTGATGGGCACCTACACCAATTTCTGCAACCTGTTCGATCTGTGCGCAGTGGCCGTTCCCGCCGGGGAGGTGGACGGCGCCCAGTTTGGACTCACGGTAGTGGGCCGCACTTTCGATGACGCCGTGGCTGCCGACATCGCGCGCCGGATCGAAACCACTCCCGCGCCGCCTGCGCTCTTTGCTAAGGGAGCTACGGTTCCCGGCGCCGTAGGCGGGGCCGGCCCGGAAGGCGGCAGGCCGTCGTCGTCCGCTCCCTGGCCGTTGGCCGCAGGTGCCCAGGCCGTGCCGCTGGTTGTGGTCGGGGCCCACCGCAAGGGCCAGCCACTCGCGCCGCAACTGGAGGAGCTCGGGGCGTTCTGGGACGGCCCGGTCCGGACGGCGGCGCGCTACCGGATGGTGGCGCTGGACACCGTGCCGGCCAAACCCGGCGTCTACCGGTCCGACGACGGCGCCGAGTTGGTGGGGGAGCGGTGGCTGGTGTCCCCGGCAGCTTTGGGGACATTCCTGGCGGGCCTTCCCGAGCCGATGCTGCTGGGGTCCGTGCAGCTGTCGGGTGGGTCCGCCGCCGTCGGGTTCGCCTGTGATGCCGTCGCCGCTGCGGGCGGGGAGGACATCACTGCCTGGGGCGATTGGTTGGCGGACCGGAGCGTGGAACCGAAGCCGCGTACGGTGTGGCGGAACCTGGGGGAAGCTGCCCTTGCGGGGTTCAGCCGCGGGGAACGGGGATAACGCCGGCCTGGTCCGGGCGGGAATCATCGTCCGGGCGGGCCTCCCCGTCCGGACGTTCGTCCTTGAAATACGCTGCGATGGCCTCCACCAGTTCCTTGACCGCTGCAGGGACAGACCCGTGGAAGCACTTGGGGGAGAGCTGGTAGGTGCTGCCCGGTACGCCCGCGTGGAGCCGTTCGGCAGTCTCCCTGTAATAACTGGGACTCTTCCCGCCGGCCATGAAGTGGGTGCCCGGCGGCAGCACGCTGAAGTCCCGGGCGTGATCCTTCTCGTCGTAGGCCGCGCGCAGCTCACCCACGCCGCTGGGCATCACCTGGCGGAAGATTGTGTTCACCTTGGTCCGGGACAGGACCGCCATCAGGCCGGCCAGGACCGGCTCCGGGATCCTGGCCATCGCTGAGCCCGGGCTGGTGGCCTTCTTCATGTGGGCCAGGGCGAGTCCCACCCTGCCATTGTTGACGGCGGCCTCGAACCCGTCCAGCCACCGGGTGTCGATGCTGCCGTCAATGTTCACGGCAGCGTCGTACACGGCCAGCTTGTCCGGGACCAACGGGGTGCCCGTGAACTCCTGGACCGCGTTCAGCGCCACCGATCCGCCCAGGCTATGGCCCAGGATGTTCCGTGCGCCGGTGGCGGCGAGGACGGTCCGGACATCCTCGATCTCGGTGGCCATGCTGTAGCCAGGCGGCTGTTCGGACGAGTTGCCCCGGCCGCGGCGGTCATAGACGTCAACCGCCCAGCCGTCGCCCAGGCCCTTCGCCAGCGCAATCGAGAATGGGCGGTAGATCAGGGCCGTGAGGAATGCGCCGCCAATCAGCAGCACACGCTTTTCGCCCGGCGCGTCCTCGGCGCCGTAGCTGTACAAAGCCAGCTTGCCGCCGTCGTGCGTTGGAAGGACCCGTTCTTTCACCAGCCCATCCTAGGCAGCAAGCCTGCGCGGCAGCTGGGAACCGGGGTGGCCAATGCCCGGTAAACTTGATAATTGTGACTTCCCAAAACACCCCCGCGCCCAAGAATGCCCCAGAGCCCGTCGATGCCAGCGAGCAGATGCGGATCCGCATGGAAAAGCGCGCCAAACTTCTTGAGCGCGGCACGGAGGCGTACCCCGTGGGAGTGGAACGCACGCACTCGCTTGCCGAGATCCGGGAAAAGTACGCCCACCTCGAGGCGGACGACACGACCGGTGACATCGTGGGCGTCACGGGCCGCGTAGTCTTCGTCCGCAACACCGGCAAGCTCTGCTTTGCCACCTTGCAGGAAGGCGGCACCGACGGCAAGGGAACCCGCCTGCAGGCGATGCTGAGCCTGGCCAACATCGGCGAGGAAGCGCTCGCCGACTGGAAGGCCCTGGTTGACCTCGGCGACCACGTGTTCATTAAGGGTGAGGTCATCTCCTCCCGCCGCGGCGAACTGTCCATCATGGCGGAGTCCTGGTCAATGGCCTCCAAAGCCCTGCGCCCCCTGCCCGTGCTCCACGCGGAACTCAACGAGGAAACCCGCGTCCGCCAGCGCTACGTCGACCTGATGGTCCGCGACGAGGCCCGTGAAATGGTCTACACGCGTGCCGCCATTACGCGCTCCATCCGCGAAACGCTGTTCCGCCACCGCTACGTGGAGGTGGAAACGCCCATCCTGCAGCTGGTCCATGGCGGGGCACTGGCGCGGCCGTTCGAGACCCACATGAACGCCTTCGACCAGAAGATGACCCTCCGCATCGCCACCGAGCTGTACCTCAAGCGTGCAGTGGTGGGCGGCATCGACCGCGTCTATGACATGGGCCGCGTATTCCGCAACGAGGGCGTTGACTCCACCCACAGCCCCGAGTTCACCACCCTCGAGTGCTACGAGGCCTGGGCCGACCAGTTCGTCATGGCGCAGCGGATCAAGGAGATCATCCTTGACGCCGCCGACGCCGTGGGTGCCGGCCGCGTCCTGCAGACCGAGGCGGGGGAGATCAACCTCGACGGCGACTGGGCCTGGCTGCCTGTCTACCCCGGACTTTCCGACGCCGTTGGGCAGGAAATCACCCCGGACACCCCGGTTGAGGTGCTTCGGGAGCTTGCAGCCAAGCACGAGGTCAAGGTGGACCCCAAGTGGGACGCCGAGAAGCTGGTGGTGGAACTCTTCGGTGAAATCGTGGAGCCCACCTTGCTGAACCCCACCTTCGTCTACGACTACCCGCCCTCCGCCCAGCCGCTGGCCCGCCCGCACCGCGAGGACGGCCGGCTGATCGAGGCCTGGGACCTGATCATCGGCGGCATGGAGCGCGGCACCGCCTTCTCCGAGCTGATCGACCCCGTCATCCAGCGCGAGCGGCTCACGGAGCAGTCCATGCACGCGGCCGCCGGCGACGTCGAAGCCATGCAGCTTGACGAAGACTTCCTGCGCGCCCTCGAATACGGTGCTCCCCCCATGGGCGGTATCGGCTTGGGCATCGACCGGCTGGTGATGCTCTTCACCGGGGCCGGTATCCGCGAAACCATCCTGTTCCCCCTGCTCAAGCCCGAAGGGCACTGACCATGGAATACGTAGCAGTACTTCTTCCCTCCCTGGTGGTGGGCCTGCTGTTCTGGTTCGCCATGAAGGCAATCTTTAACGCTGACAAGGCCGAGCGGCAGGCGGAAGCCCGCGCCCAGGCCGAAGCCGATTCCCTTCCGGCACCCTCCGAGCAGCAGGGCCCCGAAGCCAAATAGGTAAAAGCCCCCTATTCCCAGGCTTTATCCCCAAGGAACCATTAGGCGCTTTGACGCGTTGCCAAGATAAGAGTCATACTTTTTTTGGGAAACATCCTGCTTTTCTGAAAACCGACTTTCCAGCAAGAGGAAGACCTTAATGGCACAGAAAGTAAACATCATCCTTGTTGATGATCTGGATGGGGGATCCGCAGACGAAAATGTTAAGTTTGGCCTCGACGGGGTCAGCTACGAGATTGACCTGTCGGCAGCCAATGCCGCTGAGCTTCGGTCTTCATTGGAGAGGTTCATCAACGCTGCGCGCAAGGCGTCCGGAGGCCGCAGTCAGCGGGCCACCAAGGCGTCCACCGCGGGCCGCAGCCACGATTCAGCACAAATCCGCCAATGGGCACGGGATAACGGCTACACGGTTAACAGCCGCGGCCGAATTCAGGCCGAAATCCAGGAAGCCTACCAAAAGGCAAATTCGTAGGACGGCGATAGCTCGACTAAAGAGCCCTGCTTCCCATATTGGGCGGCAGGGCTTTTTGGTGCACCACGAATTCCGCGGCGGAGGAGCAATTATCCCTGCAGGGCTGCAGCAGTTTGATGGCCGTGCGATTACCTCCGCAAGAGGCTGCCGGCAGCGAACTGTTCGGCAAGGTAGAACACGAAGGGCGGAATATCGCCGGTTTTCGCCAGCGCTGCTCCGCAACCGACGGTGGCCAGGGCCAGGGCTGCCGCTTCTTTCTCCCGGTGCAGGCCCGCCAGGGCTCCGGACAGGGATCCAAGCGCGAGCACGTGCAGCCATGCGTAGGTAAGGAATGGCCAAGCCGGGAAGCGGCGGGCCGCGAAACGCTCCAGGTCCGTTGCGCGCATCGCGAGTTCGGACACGAACAACGGGGCGCCTGCAGCAAGCGCGACGGCGGCCGTGCCGGCGAGTGACCGGCTCCGCCCCTCCGGGAGGGCAAGGGCCAGTCGGGCGAACGCCGCGGGCATGGCGGCGGTTCCTGCCGCAGCGACGTGTTGTCCCGCCACCCACCACCGCCGCCCCTTTCGGAGCATGTCGAGCCGTTGGGCGGCGTCAGGCTCGAGGTATACCCCCGGCACCGGGCTGATGCCCACCAGCCACACTGCTCCGGCAATAAGCGCAACACGGGCCGGCCGCTTCACGCGTTCCAGGTCCACCTTCGACATATTCCCCGCCTCCCGCCATTTTCCCGGCTGGCACGTTCCTACGGATGCCGCTCCCTGCCCGCCAGTAAGGCCAAGGATGGGCCACCGCAGGGCCACGGACAAGGGCATTTTGGCGGTCTTTCCCATTGCCCGGAGACCAAGGCAGGAAGTCCGCGCCGGAGGACGTGGCGGATATTCCGTAAACACTGCGGTTTCCCCTGTGGCGAACACGCTCCACATCGCCGGGCGGGCCACGTAGCATCAAAGTACGTCGTAGCTAGGAGTGTGGCGAAATGTTTGAGCGATTTACGGACCGTGCCCGTCGCGTAGTTGTGCTTGCCCAAGAAGAGGCACGCATGCTGAACCACAATTACATCGGTACCGAACACATCCTCTTGGGTCTGATCCATGAGGGTGAGGGTGTTGCCGCCAAAGCTCTTGAGTCCTTGAGCATTTCGCTCGACGGCGTTCGCGAGCAGGTGCAGGAGATCATCGGGCAGGGCCAGCAGGCTCCCTCCGGCCACATCCCCTTCACCCCGCGTGCCAAGAAGGTGCTGGAGCTCTCGCTGCGCGAAGCCCTGCAGCTGGGCCACAACTACATCGGCACCGAGCACATCCTGCTCGGCCTGATCCGGGAGGGTGAAGGCGTTGCCGCCCAGGTCCTGGTCAAGCTTGGCGCCGACCTGAACCGGGTCCGCCAGCAGGTCATCCAGCTCCTCTCCGGTTACCAGGGCAAGGAAACCACCGGCGCAGGCGTCGGCGGCGGACAGCCCGAAGGCGCCCCTGCCGGTTCCGTGGTCCTGGACCAGTTCGGCCGCAACCTGACCCAGGCTGCGCGCGAGAACAAGCTGGACCCGGTCATCGGCCGCGAGCAGGAAATGGAACGCGTCATGCAGGTCCTTTCCCGCCGCACCAAGAACAACCCTGTCCTCATCGGCGAGCCCGGCGTCGGCAAGACCGCCGTCGTCGAAGGCCTTGCCCAGGCCATTGTGCGCGGCGACGTCCCGGAGACCATCCGCGACAAGCAGCTGTACACCCTGGACCTCGGTTCCCTTGTGGCAGGTTCCCGCTACCGCGGTGACTTCGAAGAGCGCCTTAAGAAGGTCCTCAAGGAGATCCGCACCCGTGGCGACATCATCCTGTTCATCGACGAGATCCACACCCTGGTGGGTGCCGGTGCCGCCGAAGGTGCCATCGACGCAGCCTCGATCCTGAAGCCCATGCTGGCCCGCGGCGAGCTGCAGACCATCGGTGCTACCACCCTGGACGAGTACCGCAAGCACATCGAGAAGGATGCCGCCCTGGAGCGCCGCTTCCAGCCGATCCAGGTCAAGGAACCCTCCGTGGCGCACGCCATCGAGATCCTCAAGGGCCTGCGCGACCGGTATGAGGCGCACCACCGCGTCACCATCACCGACGGTGCCCTGGCCTCCGCTGCAAGCCTCGCCGAGCGCTACATCTCGGACCGCTTCCTCCCGGACAAGGCGATCGACCTGATCGACGAAGCCGGTGCCCGGCTGCGCATCCGCCGCATGACCGCTCCGCCGGAGCTCAAGGCCATGGACGAGCGCATCGCCAAGCTGAAGATGGAGAAGGAATCCGCCATCGACGCCCAGGACTTCGAAGGTGCAGCTTCGCTCCGCGACAAGGAGCAGAAGATGATCTCCGAGCGGGCGGAGAAGGAGCGCAACTGGAAGTCCGGCGGCATGGACGACATCTCCGAGGTGGATGAGGATCTCATCGCCGAGGTGCTGGCCAACTCCACCGGCATCCCCGTCTTCAAGCTGACCGAGGAAGAATCCTCGCGCCTGCTCAAGATGGAAGACGAACTGCACAAGCGGGTTGTCGGCCAGGACGAGGCCATCAAGGCACTGTCCCAGGCCATCCGCCGCACCCGTGCAGGGCTCAAGGACCCCAAGCGCCCCGGTGGCTCGTTCATCTTCGCTGGCCCCACCGGCGTCGGCAAGACCGAGCTCGCCAAGGCACTTGCGGAGTTCCTCTTCGGTGAAGAGGACGCCCTCATCACCTTGGACATGTCCGAGTACTCCGAGAAGCACACCGTTTCGCGGCTCTTCGGTGCCCCTCCGGGCTACGTGGGCTACGAAGAGGGTGGCCAGCTGACCGAGAAGGTCCGCCGCCGTCCGTTCTCCGTGGTGCTGTTCGACGAAGTTGAGAAGGCCCACGCTGACCTCTTCAACTCGCTGCTGCAGATCCTGGAAGACGGTCGCCTGACCGACTCCCAGGGCCGCGTGGTGGACTTCAAGAACACCGTGATCATCATGACCACCAACCTGGGTACCCGGGACATCTCCAAGAGCGTCGCCACCGGCTTCCAGTCCGGCACCGACACGCAGACCGGCTACAACCGCATGCGTGCCCGCGTCACGGAGGAACTCAAGCAGCACTTCCGCCCCGAGTTCCTGAACCGTGTTGACGACGTTGTGGTGTTCCCGCAGCTCACCCAGGACGAGATCATCGAGATCGTGGACCTGTTCGTGACCCGCCTGGAGAAGCGCCTCAAGGACAAGGACATGGGCATCGAGCTCACCAAGGCCGCCAAGGTGCTCCTCGCGACCCGGGGCTACGATCCCGCCATGGGTGCCCGGCCGCTGCGCCGCACCATCCAGCGCGAGATCGAGGACCAGCTCTCCGAGAAGATCCTCTTCGGCGAGGTCCACACCGGCGACATCGTCGTGGTGGATGTCGAAGGCGAAGGCGACGACGCGAAGTTCACCTTCGCCGGCAACGCCAAGCCGCGCATCCCGGAGATCGCACCCAGCGTCTAAGTTCCACAGCCAAAGCCCCGCCACTCCACAAAGGAGCGGCGGGGCTTTTGCTTTGCCCTCTCCACCCCCTCAGTGGTTCAGTACGGTGGCGGACGGCAGAGATTTACCGGCGCCTGCTCGTTCCTCGCTTTGACGGCGCCTACATAAATCCCTGTCGTCCGCCACCTCGTGCATTGGTGGGCTTTAGGCGAAGCGCAGGTGCCGGGGTCATTTGTGTAGCTTGCGTCAAAGCGAGGAACGAGCAGCAAGCGGCAAATGGCGCCGGTGGCGGCGCGCCCCAAGCACGCCGGACCCAACCCATCAGCGTGTCGGCTTCGGGGGGTTTGTGATGGCGGACACAAAACGTGTTGAATCGGGAGCATGGCTAATCAGAATCCGGCGATCCCGGACGAGCAACCACTGACCCCTTTCCATGACCTCGACCATTACCTGTCCATCCCCCGGGTAAGCGGCCTGGCACTGAGCCCGGACGGCACGCGGCTGGTCACCACTGTGAGCACCTTGAACGGTAAAGGCACCGAATTCGCCACCGCACTGTGGGAGCTGGACCCGGCCGGGCAGAAGCACGCCCGGCGCATCACCCGCAGCGCCAAGGGCGAGGCCGGTGCCGCGTTCGCAGCCAATGGGGACGTCTACTTCACGTCCGCCCGTCCCGATCCGGACAGCCCCGACGAAGATCCGGTGAGCGCGCTGTGGCTGCTCCCGGCCGACGGCGGCGAAGCAAGGGTGGTCCTCAGCCGGCCGGGCGGCGTCAGCAGGGTAATCACGGCCAGGGGCGCCGATGCGGCGTTCGTGACGGCCGAGGTCCTGGCAGGTTCCGCTGACGAGGAGGACGACGCTGAACGGCGCAAGTCCCGCAAGGACAAGAAGGTCTCTGCCATCCTGCACAGCGAGTATCCGGTCCGGTACTGGGACGCGGACCTGGGGCCCGGTCAGCCGCGGATCTTCGCTGTGGAAGCGGGGGAAAAAGAAGGAGCCGGCACGCCCACAACGGTTGATGCCACCGCTCCCTTGGTCCTGCGCAACCTGACGCCCGACGCCGGCCCGCGGCTCAGGGAGGCGGAGACCGTGGTCAGCCCCGATGGGAAGACCATCTACAGCGGCTACACCAAGCCTCTTGCGAAGGCGGACAGCCGGTCCATTCTGGTGGCTGTCGATGTGGCGTCCGGCAGCCTCAAAGTGCTGCTGGACCAGGAAGGCATGAGCTACTTCCCGGGACCCGTCAGCCCCGATGGCCGCACGCTCGTGGTGGTCAGCGAGAGTGATTCCACCCCTCACCGGGCCCCCGAAATCAAGATGTACCTGCTCGACGTCTCCGGCCAGGCGCCGGAGGAGGGCGGCGGACTGCAGCCACTGGCCCACGATTGGGATCGCTGGCCCAAGCCTGCGGCGTGGCTTCCGGACGGTTCCGGCCTCCTGGTTACAGCGGACGACGACGGCGCGTCGCCGGTTTTTCGGGTCAGCGTTCCGTCGGCTGCCGCTGAGGTGGGCGTCACCCGGGTGACGCAGGACGCTGCGGCCTACTCCGACGTCGTAATTTCGCCGGAGGGGCGCAGCGCCTATGCCCTGCGCAGCTCGTACGAGTTCCCGGCCGAGGCCGTACGGATCGACCTGGCCACTGGGGAAACCACCCGCCTCCCTGCCCCTGCCGAGCGGCCGTCCTACCTTGGCCGGATGGAGCGCATCGCCGCAACCGCCGCGGACGGCTCGCGCGTGCCCGCCTACCTGGCCCTCCCGGAGGGTGCTTCCGCGGACCAACCGGCACCGCTGCTCCTGTGGATCCACGGCGGCCCGCTGGGATCGTGGAACGCGTGGACTTGGCGCTGGAACCCGTGGCTCCTGACGGCGAAGGGGTACGCGGTGCTGCTGCCGGATCCGGCGCTGTCCACCGGCTACGGGCAGTCGTACATCCAGCGCGGCTGGGGATCATGGGGGAAGGCGCCCTTCACAGACCTCATGGCAGTGACCGATGCCGCCGTAGGGCGGCCCGACATCGACGAGGCCCGGACCGCGGCGATGGGTGGCTCCTTCGGCGGCTACATGGCCAACTGGGTGGCGGGCAACACAGACCGGTTCAAGGCGGTCGTCACCCATGCGAGCCTCTGGGCCCTGGACCAGTTCGGGCCCACCACCGACGCCTCTCAGTATTGGCTGAAGGAAATGACCGAGGAAATGGCGCTGGAGAACTCGCCGCACCTCCATGCCGAGAACATCAGCACCCCCATGCTGGTGATCCACGGTGACAAGGACTACCGGGTGCCCATCGGCGAAGGCCTGCGGCTCTGGTATGAACTGCTGTCCAAGTCCCAGCTGGCGGCGGACCAGGACGGACAGACTCCGCACCGGTTCCTCTACTTCCCGGACGAGAACCACTGGGTCCTCCAGCCGCAACACGCCAAGGTCTGGTACCAGGTGGTGGAGTGGTTCCTGGCAAAGAACGTCCTGGGCCAGGATCTCGAGTTGCCTGCGGAACTCGGGCTCTAAGCCCCTGCTGCCTCTGGCTCGGAGGGTGGGACATTTACCGCTTGCTGCTCCTTCGTCGCTTTGACGCAAGCTACGTAAATGTCCCACCCTCCTTCGCCTCGTAGGATGGCTGTGTGACCGACTCCTTCCACATCCGCCCAGCACGCACCAGCGACGTCCCCGCCATCAAGAGGTTGGTGGCACCCCTGGCCGAGGAGCGCATCCTGATGGCGAAGGAGACGGTGGCCTATTACGAGAGCCTCCAGGAGTTCCGCATCGCCGAGTCCAGCGACGGCGAAATGATTGGCTGCGGCGCCCTGCATGTCATGTGGGAGGACCTCGCCGAAATCCGCACCCTTGCAGCGTCGGGGGAGTGGCGCGGCAGAGGGGTGGGGCATGTCCTGGTGGAGAGCCTGCTGCAAGAAGCCCGGGCCCTGGGGGTATCCCGCGTCTTCTGCCTCACCTTCGAGGTGGATTTCTTCAAGCGTCACGGATTCGAAGTCATGGCGGACCAGTCGGCGGTGGATCCGGAAGTCTATTCGGAGCTGCTGCGCTCCCATGACGAGGGTGTGGCGGAGTTCCTGGACCTGGCACGCGTCAAGCCCAACACCCTTGGCAACACCCGGATGATCCGCACCCTCTAAAGGCGTCCGCAGACGGCATTCAGAAAACCCCTCTTGGTTTTACTCGAATTGATGGATAAACTACTGGAGGCCGATATGTGGGGGGCCTCAGGAGAGGGACAGTCATTGGGGGCTGTCCCTTTGCTGCGTCCGGGTCGCAAACCTGTGGGATAAGTGCGGAAAAGTGGGGTGGAGGAGCCTACCGCCACCCGCGATCCCGGTAGTAGGGTCAGACACACATCCTTCAGGAGCACAGCCAGGAGCAACGCCATGAAGAAACTCATCAACGATCCAAAATCCGTTGTCCAGGAAGCTGTCCAGGGCTTTGGCCTGGCACACGCCGGACTGGTCACGGTCAGCGAAGACCCCATCTACATCACGCGCAAGGACGCGCCTGTGGCCGGCAAGGTGGGGCTGGTTTCCGGCGGCGGCAGCGGGCACGAGCCGCTGCACGCCGGTTACGTTGGGCAGGGAATGCTCGACGCCGCGGTGCCGGGGGCGGTGTTTACCTCGCCTACGCCGGACCAGATCCTTCCGGCCACCCTCGCTGTGAACTCCGGTGCCGGCGTCGTGCATATCGTCAAGAATTACACCGGCGACGTCCTGAACTTCGAGACGGCGGCCGAACTGGCTGAGGCCGAAGGCGTCAGTGTCCGCACCGTACTGGTCAATGACGACGTGGCGGTGGAGGATTCGCTGTACACCGCAGGCCGCCGCGGTGTGGGCGGCACCGTGCTGGTGGAGAAGATTGCGGGCGCAGCTGCCGAACGCGGTGACGACCTCGACGCCGTCGCCGCCATCGGCGAGCGGGTCAACGCCAACGTCAGGACCATGGGGGTGGCACTGTCCGCCTGCACGGTTCCGCACGCCGGCACACCCAGCTTTGACCTCGCCGAGGATGAGATCGAGATCGGCATCGGCATCCACGGCGAGCCGGGCAGGCACCGGATTCCCATGGAGACCGCGGACAACATCACCAACCGCCTGCTGGAACCCGTCCTGGCCGACCTGAAGATCACCTCCGGGGACAAGGTGCTGCTTTTCGTAAATGGCATGGGCGGCACGCCACTGAGCGAGCTGTACATCGTGTATCGGCGGGCAGTGCAGGTACTCGGAGATGCCGGCGCCACGGTGGACCGCTCGCTGGTGGGCAACTACATTACGGCCCTCGAAATGCAGGGCTGCTCCATTTCGGTCCTCCGGCTCGATGACGAGATGACGGAACTCTGGGACGCACCCGTGCACACCCCCGCCCTGCGCTGGGGCGTGTGACCGTGGTCCTGGACATCAACTGGGCCGTGAAGTGGCTGACCCTGTGTGCGCAGGCCATGGCAGAGCACCGCGTTGAACTCATCGAACTGGACCGGGCCATTGGAGACTCGGACCACGGCGAGAACATGGACCGCGGCTTCCAGGCCGTCCTGGCCAAGCTCGGCGAATCAACACCGGAGACGCCTGGCGCGGCGCTGAAGATGACCGCCATGACGCTGATGTCCAAGGTGGGCGGCGCAGCAGGGCCGCTCTACGGCACTGCCTTCCTTCGCGCCGCCACCGCACTCGGCGATTCCGCTGAAGTTGATGCAGCCGCCCTGGCCGGGGCCCTGGCGGCTGCGCGGGACGGGATTGTGGCGCGCGGGAAGGCCGAGTCAGGGGACAAGACCATGGTGGATGCCTGGACCCCGGCTGTCGACGCTGCCCGCGCGGCAGCGGACGGCGGAAGCGCCGATGTCCTGGGCGTCCTGGTGGCGGCGGCCGAGGCTGCCGAAGCAGGGGCGGTGGCAACGGATCCGATGGTCGCAAGGAAAGGCCGGGCCAGCTACCTCGGCGAACGCAGCGCCGGCCACCGGGACCCCGGCGCCGTATCCAGCGCGCTGATCCTCCGCGCCGCCGTTGGGGCGGCTGCGTGACCGTCAGCATCGTTGTGGTGTCCCATAGCGAAAAAATTGCCGACGGCGCAGTGGAGCTTGCCGCCCAAATGGCACCGGACGTGATCATCCTGCCCGCCGGCGGCACCGACGACGGCAGGATCGGCACCAGCCTGGAGAAGGTCCTCGCCGCCCTGGAACAGGCGGGCGGGCAGGATGGCGGCCAGGCAGGCGGACAAGCCGGCGGGGATGGCGTTGCGGCGAACGGCACGGTGGTCATCACGGACCTGGGATCAGCAGTGATGACCGCGGAATCTGCCCTCGAGTTCCTGGAAAATCCAGCCGGCGTCCTGCTCGCCGATGCACCGTTGGTCGAAGGCCTGGTGGCCGCAGCCGTCGCGGCACAGGGCGGAGCCGATGTGCAGGCTGTGCGGAAAGCGGCAGAAGCTGCAGGGGGCGGGACGCATCAGGCGGAGCAGGCTTCCGCGCCGGAGGAGCTGGAGCCTGTCACCAGCGCCGCGCCTGACAGCACCGGCGACTTCGAACTGGTCAACCAGGCAGGCATGCATGCGCGGCCTGCCGCGAAAGTGGCCGGGGGCCTGGCCTCCCTGGACGCCGAAGTCACCATCAACGGCGTGGACGGCGCGTCCATGACCGGGCTGATGACCCTCGGCGCCGGCAAAGGCAGCGTGCTGCACGTTGAAGCGTGGGGACCGGATGCGGAACGGGCCGTCGAGTATGTGGGCGGCCTGGTGGAGGCTGGCTTCGGCGAGCCCTGACCACCCCGCCCGTTCCTGCGAATAAGCTCGGTGGCATGGAACGGCCGCTTACAGACAACTCCCAGGAAATCGAAGTGCTGGACGGCCAAATCTCCATGGAGGAACTGCTCGCCGAGCTCGGCTTCAACTGGACGGCAGAACCCACTGGCGGCGGCGCGGAAGCCGGCGATGCCGAGGGCGATACATTCAGCCAACCCGCGCTGTTCTAGCCGGCCCCTTTCGGGCCCGGCCAGGGTCCGCTAACCCAGCGGAAAGACGCCGATAAACCAGAACGAAACAACGGCAAAGACCGCGAAGAACGCAATCAGGCAGCCCATCACGGTGCGCGGTTCCGAGGAAACCTGGAGCGACTCATTGGGGTTGGCCGGGTTGTAGGCAACCTCGATCAGCGAGCCCGGCGCCGGCTGCTCCACCGCCGAGATCTCCGACTTGCCCATGAAGAGGGTGCCCTGCGGACCCATGAACTGGTAGGTGGGGTAGTAGCGCAGGTTCCGGCTTGAGCCGCCCGCGCCGATGGTCCATCCGGTGGCGCTGCCGGTGACGGTTGCCTGCGCCTTGGGCCACGCCGCCATCTGTTGCTGCTGACGCTTGGTCCTGCGCGCCGCGTAGACCAGTGAAAATATGGTGGCAGCAACAAACAGCGCCCACACGATGTACAGGATGGTTTTCAAGGTTCCCCCGGTTCCGGTCACCAAGAAGTATGCCATCCCGGCCCGCGCCGCCGGTGCCTCAGGCTGGTAGCCGGAAGCCGCCGTCGTGCATCTCCGCCAGACCGTCCGCCAGCAGCCCTGCCAGCGCCCGGTCCAGTTGTTCGGGGGCGGAGTTGAGCCGGTGCAGCGCGGCCAGGGGCACGCCGATTCCCTCGGGCGCGTAGCCAAGATCGGCCGGTTCGCGGTGGAACATGTCCGGCGGTACGGGTGCTTCCGCCAGCCGGAGCACGGCCAGCACGGCGCCGCGGACCTGGCGATCGGTGCCGTGCCACGACTGGCCCTTGGGAACGTACGACGGCGGGGGCTCGCCGGCGTCGAGCCAGGCACAGGAGTCCCTCACTGGACAGTCGATGCATTTGGGCGCGCGGGCCGTGCACACCAGGGCACCCAGTTCCATGACCGCGGCGTTCCAGCGCACGGACGTGTCGTCGTCCTCCGGCAGCAGGGCCGCCGCAAGGCGCATCTCCGCCGCCGTCAGGGCCGGGGCGGGTAGGGCGGTGCCGGAGATGAGCCGGGCGTGCACCCTGCGGATGTTGGTGTCCACCACCGTTTCGCGGCGGCCATACGCAAATGCTGCCACTGCTGCTGCGGTGTAGCTGCCCACGCCGGGAAGGGCCAGCAGCTCAGCGTAAGTGTCCGGGACCTTGCCGCCGTGCTCCTGCACGATTGCGGTGGCCGCGGCGTGCAGCCTCAGGGCCCTCCGGGGGTAGCCCAGCCGGCCCCACGAACGGACGGCTTCGCCTGCCGGTTCGCCTGCCAGGCCCGCGGGAGTGGGCCAGCGTTTGAGCCACTCGTGCCAGACGGGCAGCACCCGGACCACGGGGGTCTGTTGCAGCATGATTTCGCTGACCAGCACTCCCCAGGGGGAGCATTCAGGCTTACGCCACGGCAGGTCGCGGGCAATGCCGGCGAACCAGTCGTTGACCCGCCTGTGGAGCAGCTCCAGATCCGCGGAGGCGACCGGGGCATCCGTCTTGGGGGAGGTTTGAGTGTCGATGCCAACACTGTAGTAGATGGGTTGCGCAGTGTGGAAAACCCGGTGTGACCAGAGCAATGGGCCCGCGGCGGCGTGGTGGCGGTGCAGATCCGGAGGCTTTCCCTAGCCTAGGAGGATGGGCAGGCAAGGCAATTCATCAGCACGCGGCACGTCGGGTTCCAGCAGCGTCCGGAAACCGAGCGCCGCTGTCTACCGCCGCCGTCGGCTGTTTGCTGGCGGTGCCCTGCTGCTGGTGATCGCACTGGTGGTCAGTGGGTTCGCCTTGGCGGGTGCCTTCAAGGGCGGTTCCCGGCAGGCCTCTTCCACCGACCCTGCTTCGGCGAACCCGGCTGCCTCAGCAACACCCTCTGCTTCCGCCTCGGCAACTGCTCCGGCCACGCCGTCGCCCACTGCTTCCGCAACCGCCACCTGCAACCAGAACCTGGTCACGGTCACTGCCTCCACGGACAAGCCCGCCTACGGCCCCGGCGAAAACCCGATGCTCACCCTGAAGGTGACCAACGGCGGCAAAGTGCCCTGTGAGGTCAACATCGGAACGTCGCAGATGGAATTCCTGGTGACCAGCGGCTCGGACCGGATCTTTTCCTCCAAGGACTGCCAGGCGTCCAGCGAGGACCTGGTGAAGGTCATTGCACCCGGTGCCAGCGAAACCGCTAACTTCCCCTGGAGCCGGAACCGCAGCGCCGAGGGCTGCAAAGCGGTGGCCGCTGCTCCTGGCGGTGGCGGGGCGTACTACATCTTCACGGCGAAGCTGGGCTCACGGGCCAGCCCGAAGGCCGTCTTCCAGCTGAACTGAGCTCCTCAATCCCCGTCGATTGCTGGGTAACTGTCGTTTTCAGGGCTCAAAACGACAGGTGGGCAGCAATGGATGATGCTTTTGGGCCGGGGCTTAGAGGAAGCGGTCCAGGAGGCTGGCTTCTGCCATGCGGCTCAGGCCCTCGCGTACGGTCCGGGCGCGCTGGTCGCCGATGCCGTCAACCGTCATGAGGTCGTCGATGGTGGCCGCCATCAGGAACTGCAGGCCCCCGAAGTGGTCCACCAGGCGGTCTGCAACGGCCTTGGGGACTGCCTTGAGGCCGGACAGCAGCCGGTAGCCGCGGGGCTGGACCACTGCATCCAGGTTCGCCTCGCCGCCAGCGAACCCGACGATCGCCGAGATTTTGCCCAGGTCGATCAGTTCGGTGGGGCCCAGGTTGACCAGTTCATTGACGGCTTTTTCGATGTCTTCGGCGGAGGCATGGGGGCTGGCGTAGTCGCGGATGATCACGTCGCTGCCCGGACCGCGTCCCACGGTGAGTTCATCGAGCTGGAGGGAGAGGAGGCGGCCGTCCTCGCCCAGTTCCAGGACATACTGCGAGATTTCCTCGGAAATGCGGCGGACCATTTCCTGCCGCTGGAGGGTGACGGCCACGTCGCGCACCGTCACCATGGCCTCGATTTCCAAGGCTGAGAGCGAACTGGTGACCTGGTCAAGGCGGGCGCGGTAGCGCTCCAGGGTGGCAAGGGCCTGGTTGGCGCGGGCCAGGACGTTTTCCGAGCCCTCCAGGACGTGCCGCAGTCCATTGACGTAGAGGGCGATGATTTGCATTGACTGGCTGACGGAGATGACCGGAACGCCCGTCTGCTTGGCCACCCGTTCTGCGGTGCGGTGGCGGGTACCGGACTCCTGGGTCTCGATGCTGGAGTCCGGGACCAGCTGGACCGCCGCGCGGAGGATGTTGCCCGCGTCCTTGTCGCAGATGATGGCGCCGTCCATTTTGGCCAGTTCCCGCAGACGGGTGGGCGAGAACTCGATGCCGATATCGAACCCGCCGGAGCAGATGGAGTCAATGGTGCGGTCAGATCCCAGGACGATCAGGGCGCCGGTGCGTCCGCGGAGGATCCTTTCCAGGCCGTCGCGAAGGGGAGTTCCGGGTGCAACCCTGCCCAGAGTGGCCCTCAGCGATTCTTCGGGGCTCCGCGCCATAGGTATTTCCCTTCAAAGGTGCGGACCGCCGCCCGCAGGAATGCCGGCATCTGCAGTTGGCCGGCAGGATCAAAAAGTGCTGTGATTCCCGCAAGCTCAATGATAGGGGTAAGAAACCCAAGTTCCGCACGGGCAAGCCCCAAAGTGCCCCATTAGGGAGTTTCCGAAA
The DNA here is from genome assembly GCF_041877125.1 of Arthrobacter sp. E44. NCBI lineage: Bacteria > Bacillati > Actinomycetota > Actinomycetes > Micrococcales > Micrococcaceae > Arthrobacter > Arthrobacter sp. E44. Next base: position 58,030 of record NZ_JBHDJA010000020.1, on the reverse strand, counting down.
GTGCCGGAAAAGCGTGCTCGGTGGCGGGTGCGGGCAGGGCATTTTTTGGTGACCCGTGCTGCTGTCCCGCTCGAGACCGGAATATGTCCCGTACCGCCCGTTCGCAGGGTTTCTCGATAAACCTGTTTGCGACCCAAGCTACGGCTGCCGCGCAGAGCAGGGCAGGCGGCACGAGCCACCAGGGAAGCCCCTGGGCCCACCGGCCGACAAGTAGGCCGAACGTACCCAGCACAAGATAGTGGACCATGTAGAAAGCGAATGACAGTTCTCCGAGCCTTACTAGGACGGGGTTGCTGAGAAAGTCACTGTTGCCTGCGAGCTCGCGGCGGGCAGCCGTCCAAATGAGGGTGATGATCGCGGGCAGCATGAGCGTCTGGCTGATCCACCAGGGAATGGAATGCAAAAGGTCCACCAAGAACGTAAGCGTGGCGCCAGCGGTGGTGAAAGCGGCTGCCGACAACTGTGTACTGTGTGGCGGTACATAACTAGCCTTCAGTAGAAGCGCCAGGGCGACGCCGATGACGAACTCGGGTAGCCGGTACAGCGGCAAGTTGTAGGTGATGAAATGGCTGACCTGCGCTCCCAACGTTAATTGGCAGGCGACGCCCAGTACAGGTTGCAGGACTCCGAGGAATATAACCGTACCGACAAGTTCCTTTGTGCTGAAACGGCGCATTACCGAGACAAGCGGGGGCAGCAGGAGATAGAAGAAAGCTTCTGCCGACAGCGACCAAGCGACAGGGTTGAAGGAAGAAGCAGACCAGGGCCACCAGGCTTGAGTCAAGGTCAGGCTTTGCAGGAAGGAAACCGCGCTCGAATTTTGGGCCACGGGTACTAATGCTGCGATGGCCAACGTAGCTGCGCTTAGTGGAAACAATTTAGCGATACGGTTCCGCAGGAAGACACCAGTGCCTTTTTCCGCGGCGCCAGCCCAGGTCAGTACGAAGCCGGAGAGGACAAAAAAGAAGCTTACGCCGACAAAACCGAGGTCGACAATGGGCAGGTTGTAGAGGGCGAGTCCGTGCATTAGCGCCACGGCCACTGCTGCGACGAACCTCAGGCCCGTCAAGGAATGGAGCCGCCTTCCATCGGTTTCGGCTTGGCGGTTGGCGGATGAGCTAGGGCCGTCGAACATGGCAGCGGCCGCCGTGCTGGCGGTGGAGGGCATTAGTGGAGACCTTCAGAGGGAGAACCGCAATCTCTGCGGAGCGTCGTGTTCGTCTATGTCCAACCAGCCTATGGGAATCGACGACACCGGCGACGTGAAAACGGCGCAGGAATAGCCAAGGACTTCGCAAGGATCAGGGCAGCATTTTCAGCACCAGAGCCCTCGCGTTTTAGTGCTGGACTCAGGCGCCCTAAGGGCATTCGATGAGGGGCGTGACGGTTCTGCTGGCGCTGTCCCAAATGCGGGCCCCCGTGCACTGGCCTTCAAGGCGCAGGTCCAGCAGGTCCATGGCCGCTCCGAGTTGGTGCCCGGGAATGCGGCGGGAGATGGTGACGTGCGGCGTCCACGCCCCCGGCAGCGTCAGTGACAGCGCGCCAAACAGGTCCTGGTGGAGTCGCCTGTGCAGGTCCAACAGGGGGTCGGTCAGCAGGACCGCCCTGGCCAGGACATACTTGCCCGCTCCTGCGGGAAAAACAATGGCGCCGGAGAACGTGATGTTCATGGGCAACGCCTGCCACAGGCCTTGTTGGTGCGGACTTTCCGGGCCGGCCTGCAGGTCCGCCCCGGCGGCAAGCGTGATGTGGGGGCTGTTGCTGGGGGAGGTGTGCGCTGCAAGGCTGGGAAGGTCCGCAGCCTGCAGCCGGGCCCAGTCGGCCCTGATCAGGGAATCGGTGGAGCCGTCAAAGACCAACTCGATGCTGCGCATGAACCCATCATGCCGTTACGGCTGCCGCCGCCCGCTCAGCGCGTGCGTTCCGGTGCAGACTCAGCGCTTCAGGTCCCTGAGCATCCGCTCCAGGTCCCTGCTGACCCTCGAAAGGGACGCAGCCCGCAGCGCCTTGTGTTCCTCCGCCGTCTGGACTCCCCGCTTCCGCGATGAGCCGGAGGGAATGCCCGGATCGGGATCCTGCGTCGCGGCAGGACCACAATTGTTGGCAAGGTTTGTGGCCAGCGGGTCGAAGAAAAGGTTGCCGGTGAAAGTGGCGCCATGCATCATGCGCCCAAGCTAACGTCCCGGCATTTCGCTGCTTTGAACGTCTGGTTTCGCCTGCGTTAAGCGCCGCCGGTGCCAGTTGCAGCCCTGCGATAAACTTATACTTTGGCCGTTTGCCAATGACATTCCCCGCCCTTGAGTCGCACAGCAGTAGCCCGACAGGCCCTGGGCAGCCACAACCGCAGCGAAAGTAGCACCGTGTCCCAAGATGTCCTGACCCCCGCCCGGATCTCCGAGATTCACAAGGAGGCGGGCCGCCGCAGGACCTTTGCCGTCATTTCCCACCCTGACGCCGGCAAGTCCACCCTCACCGAGGCGCTGGCCCTGCACGCAAAAGTGATCGGTACCGCGGGCGCCTCCAGTGGCAAAGCCAACCGCAGGGAAACCGTCTCCGACTGGATGCAGATGGAAAAGGACCGCGGCATCTCCATCAGCTCCGCCGCCCTGCAGTTCTCCTACCGCGACACCGTGATCAACCTGCTGGACACCCCCGGCCACGCTGACTTCTCCGAGGACACCTACCGCGTGCTGGCCGCCGTGGACTGCGCCGTGATGCTGGTGGACGCCGCCAAGGGCCTGGAAACCCAGACCATGAAACTCTTCGAGGTCTGCAAGCAGCGCAACCTGCCCATCATCACCGTCATCAACAAATGGGACCGCCCCGGCCTGGACGCGCTTGCCCTGATGGACGAGATCACCGAACGCACCGGCCTGCAGCCCATGCCGCTGACCTGGGCCGTGGGCATCTCCGGTGACTTCCGCGGCGTCTGGGACCTGCGCAACGACCGCTTCGCCCGTTTCCAGCGCAACAACGCAGGCGCCCAGATCGCCATCACCGACTACTTCAGCCCTGAGGAAGCTGCGGAAGACCAAGGCAGCAACTGGTCCGACGCCGTGGACGAGGCGGGACTGGTGATCGAGTCCAACCTCGAATTCGACGTCGAGGCTTTCCATGCCGGCAAGGCGACCCCCATCCTCTTCAGCTCCGCCGCACTGAACTTCGGCGTCAAGGAATTGCTGGACGCACTGGTGGACTTCGCGCCGCCGGCGTCGCCGCGTCCGGACGTGGACGGCAACCCCCGCCCGGTGGAATCCCCGTTCTCCGGCTTCGTGTTCAAGGTCCAGGCCGGCATGAACAAGGCACACCGGGACCACGTGGCCTTCATCCGCGTCTGCTCGGGCATCTTCGAACGCGGCATGGTGGTCACCCAGACCCGCACGGGCAAGTCCTTCGCCACCAAGTACGCGCAGCAGGTGTTCGGCCGCGAACGCGAAGTCATCGACGAGGCCTACCCAGGGGATGTGGTGGGCCTGGTCAACGCGTCCTCGCTGCGCGTCGGTGACAGCCTGTTCCTTGACGAAGCGGTGGAGTACCCGGCCATCCCGCTGTTCGCCCCGGAACACTTCCAGGTGGCCCGGTCCAAGGACCCCAGCAAGTTCAAGCAGTTCCGCCGCGGCATCGAGCAGCTGGAGCACGAGGGCGTCATCCAGCTGCTCCGCTCCGACCTCCGCGGCGACCAGGCACCGGTGCTTGCCGCCGTCGGACCCATGCAGTTCGAAGTGGTGGAGGACCGCATGGCACACGACTTCAGCGCCCCCATGCGACTGGAGCGCCTGCCGTACTCCCTGGCAAGAATTACGACGGCGGACGCCATGCCTGCGCTGGCCAACGTACCGGGCGCGGAGGTGCTCTTGCGGTCCGACGGCGAATACCTCGCCTTGTTCAATGACGTCTGGGCGCTGCGGCGCATTGAGAAGAACCACCCGGACCTCACCCTCGTGCCCATCGGCACGCACAACCCGGCGAAGTAAGGTGGTCAACCTGCCGGCAGGCCCGGCACAGCCGCGGGCCGTGGTGACCGGGGCCGGAACCATCAACCCGCTCGGCTCCACCGTCAAGGAAACCTGGGAGGCCCTGCTCGATGGGCGGTCCGGAATAGCGGCACTCTCGCAGGGCTGGGCTGAGCAGCTGCCGGTCAAGATCGCCGGGCAGGTCACGGCGGATCTTTCGGAGCACCTCAGCACCCGCGAAATGAAGCGGATGGACCGCTGCGGCCAGCTTGCCCTGATCGCGGCACGCGAGGCATGGGTGCAGGCGGGCGCCCCCGAGGTGGACCCTGAGCGGTTCGCTGTGGTGATCGGTTCCGCCTACGGTGGGCTGGGTTCCACCATCGAGCAGGACCGGGTGCTGGCGGCGTCCGGCCCGCGCAAAGTCTCGCCGCACACCCTCACGCGGCTGATGGCCAATGGCCCCGCGGCCTGGGTGTCCATTGATCTCGGTGCCCGCGGTGGCGCCCGGACTCCTGTCAGCGCCTGTGCCTCGGGAGCTGAGGCGATTGTCCAGGCAGCCGAGCTGATCCGCTCAGGTGCTGCCGACGTCGTAATTGCCGGTGGCGTTGACGCCTCGGTCAATGACCTGGTGATCAGTGGCTTTGCCCAGATCCGCGCACTGTCCACGCGCGCGGACGATCCGCAGCGCGCGTCCCGTCCGTTCGACGCCGGCCGGGACGGCTTTGTGCTGGCGGAAGGTGCCGCGGTGGTGTTGCTGGAAAGTGAAGAGCATGCCCATGCGCGGGGCGCTGCCGTGCTCGGTACCGTAGCCGGCGGAGCGGTAACCTCCGACGCAAACGACATCGTGGCGGCGGATCCCGCAATGCAGCGCCGGGTCATGCAAAAGGCGCTGGACTCAGCAGGCCTGCAGCCGGCGGACATTGGATTCGTACACGCCCACGCCACGTCCACCCCTGTGGGTGACCGGCTGGAAGGCCAGGCGATCAACGCAGTCTTCGGCCCTGGCGTCCCCGTCACTTCCACCAAGGGGCATACCGGCCACCTGCTGGGTGGGGCCGGTGCGTTGGCAGCCGTCGTAGTCCTTGAGGCCCTGCGCACCGGCCAGTTGCCGGGGACCCTGAATGTCGGGACGCTGGACCCGGAAGTGGACCTTCACGTCATCACCGAAAGCGCCCACCAGCTTCCGCCGGGCCATCGCCGGGCAGGGCTGGTGAACGCCTTCGGTTTCGGCGGCCACAGTGTGGCTTTGGTGATGACCGGAAATTAACGGCACCGTTCCGGCGGTCCTGGAGCGGGGAGAGCTGACGGCGTTCGGGCGGCTGCGTCACGTCACGGCGGTGACTTTCACCAGGGCATCAAGGATGGGCAGCTGACCCTTTACAAGCTTGAGCCGTGCCTCCTCCTCCGGGAACCAGCGCGCGTCGTCGATTTCGGGGTAGTGCTGGATCCTGCCGGAGCCCTTGGGCCACTCGAGCGGAAACGTGTTGCTGTTGATGGCCTCCGGGTCGAAAGCCGCCTCCCCGGTGTAGACAGTGATGAGCTTTCCGGAGGATTGCCGGAATTCGCCAAGCGACCTGTACTCAACTCCAGGAGCTTCAGTGCCCATCTCCTCGGCGAACTCGCGCAGGGCGGCGGCGAGTGGGTCCTCACCGTCAACGTACTCGCCCTTGGGAATGGACCACGCGTGCGCGTCCTTCCGTGCCCAGAAGGGGCCGCCCATGTGGGCGATCCAGACCTGCAGCCCATGGTGGCCGCCGGAGGTGCCGGTGCCGACGGGTGTGGGCAGGTCCTGCCGGTACAACAGTATGCCTGCGCTTCGAATGGGCATCGATCCTCCAAACAGGGCACTTCCCGGGCGAAGTGCAAAATTGCCGTCCACCGTTAACGTGCAGTTCACGGCGCTGCTCTAGGTTATTCCTTCAGGCACTCCTCGAAGGGACCGCTGATGGCCAACATAGCTGAAGTTTTGGGCCGGCTGACGCCGGAAGAAGTGGATGAGCTGCGCAGCCTTGGCCCGCAGGGGCACCTGCCGCGGCACTTAGTGGACGCCCTGGACCGGGCAGCCGGGGGAGCCGGCTCGGGCCGCGGGTACTACGTGGCCAACGGTAACGTAAGCGCCACCGGCGGCCCGCTGCTGGTGCTGCGCAGCGATGTCTCCCGCTGGCTGACCGAGGGTTCCTGACGGCTGCCCCCTAAACAACTGCGCCGCAGCCAATGTCCAGCCGGAACCGCTCAGGATGCCGGCAGGATGAAGGTTACGGTGGTGCCCACGCCGGGTTCACTGTCGAGGGTGATTGATCCTCCATGGCCCTCGATAATCGTCTTGCTGACCGACAGTCCCAGGCCTGCGCCCGGGATGGCTGTTTCGCGTGAGCGCGCCGAACGGAAGAACTTGGTGAACGCCTGTTCCTGCTCCTCCCCGGTCATCCCCGAGCCGGTGTCCGAAATGGTGCAGACCAACTCTGCGTCCCTACGGCGGCCTGTGACAGTGATCAAACCGCCATCCGGGGAGTACTTGATGGCGTTCGAGAGCAGGTTCTCGATCACCTGGCCGATCCGCTTAGGATCCATCCTGCCGGGCAGCGGCTGCTCGGCATCGAGCGCCAGCTGCAGCCCGCTGCTGGCCGCCTTGGGCAAGGCAGCGTCGACCTCGACGGCGAGCAGCCGGGCCAGGTCCGTCTCCTCCAAGGACAGGTCAACCCGCTCCGACGCCACGGCGATCAGGTCGTTGACCAGGTTCAGCAGGTGCCCTGCATTGCGGCGGACCACGAGGAGCTCTTCCTGGATCTCCTCGTGCCCGGGTTCGTCCAGGACCAGTTCCAGGTAGCCGAGGATTGAGGTGAGCGGGGTCCGGAGTTCGTGCGAGACGGTGGCAACAAAGTTGTCTTTCGCCGCGAGCGCGTTAATCAGGCTGGTCACGTCCACGAAAGTGATGACGGCACCGCCCTCCTGCCCGCCGGACGGAGGGAAAGACTGCGAGCTTACGGAGTAGGCGCGCTGGCGGTCGGCAGGACCGGCCCAGTACAACTCGTCAGTGAACGCTTCCCCTGCGGCGGCGCGGGCTGCGGGAAGCTGGTGGAGCATGACAGGGGTGGAGCGATCGGCGGACATCAGCAGCCCCGGCCCGCCGGCAGCGCCGCTTCCACCCGTGGACCCAATGACGTCTGCCAGGACGGGGTCCGACCGCATGGCCCTGTTGGCCAGGACGGTGTTTCCCTTGGCATCCACCACCCAAACACCCACCCCAACGGCCTTGAGTACGGCGTCGAGGAGACATTGCCGGCGGACGCTCTCGTCGAGGGTCCGTGCCATTTCGTGCTCGTTTTCGATTAAAGTCATGCGCTGGCGGCGGATGGTGGTTGCCACTACGTGCGCCGTAACCGCAATGACGGACATGACCAAGGGGAGTATCAGGGTGCGGATCATCGACCCCCCTGCGGGCGGCGACCCATGCAAGGCGGCGGGAACCACTACACCGAGGATGGTCCCCGAGATGGCGAGTACCGGCATGTACGGCCGCACCTGCGCCGAGAGCCAAATGACAGGGAACACAAGCATCATGCTCAGGACGCTGAAGGCCGGGCCGCCAGCCTCCCGGGTGAAACCGATGGCGACACAGTCCAGGAGCGGGATCACCGCGAAGGCCCCCATGGGAAGACGCCCCCACGGGGTCGCAATGCACGCAACGGCGATTGCTACGTGGAACAGCAGCGCCGCCAGGAACAAGTTGTTGGCCAACGTTTCCGGGCTGAAAATTGCGGCGGCGAGCACCACAAGCAAAATGGTCATGCTGACCGGCAGTTGGCTGGCAATCACGCGCTTCCGCGCGCTCAGCCCTCCGAACAGTCCGTCAAGACGGTCCGACACAACCGGCTGCGCCGGTGCCCTGCCCGCGTGGGCAGCCCCTTCGGCAGTGCCCTGCCATTCCTTGGTTACCAAGCTTCCCCCCAGCACAGAAATAAAAACCTCCGTCTGCGAGAAGGCTCCCATCCACCGTACCGCCCACTGAATCCGGCGATGGATCGCCACCGGTCAGGGCGGGAGCCGGCGGCTGCATCTTCAACCGGGACTGCTAACCAATCAAAAGGCTGAGTGCCTCCGTCAGGTGTTCCACTTCACGCACGGAGAACCCCGGCGGCACCGGGCCCGGCCCGTTGTGGCTGGCCGGAACCACAGCATGGGTGAATCCCAGCCGGTGTGCCTCCTGGATGCGCTGGTTGATGCCCGGTACCGGCCGGACCTCGCCGGCCAGTCCCACTTCGCCAAAGGCGATCAGCCGGATGGGCAGGGGTTTGCGGGCTTTGGCAGACGCCACCGCAAGGGCAACTGCAAGGTCAGTGGCGGGCTCGCTGAGCTTCACCCCGCCAACGGTGGCTACGTAGGAATCGTCCTTGTGCAGCAGGGTTCCTGCCCGCTGCTGCAGGACGGCCAGGAGCATGGACACCCGGGAACTGTCCAGGCCGCTGGTGGCGCGCCGGGGCTGCGAGTTGGGGCTCTCGGCCAGCAGCGACTGCACCTCCGCCAACAGGGGGCGCCGCCCCTCCATGGTGACAGTGATGCAGGTACCTGACACCGGGTCCTTGGTGCGGCTGACGAACAGTCCGCTGGGATCGGTCAGGCCCTCAATTCCGTTCTCGTTCAGGTCGAAGCAGCCAACATCGTCGGTGGGCCCGTACCGGTTCTTAACCGCCCGGAGCAGCCGCAGCCGTGAATGCCGCTCGCCCTCGAACTGGCAGACCACGTCCACCAGGTGTTCCAGCAACCGCGGCCCCGCGATGGAACCGTCCTTGGTCACGTGCCCCACCAGCAAAGTGGTCATGTTGCGCCGTTTCGCGGCCGCGATGATGGAAGCCGCCACCTCCCGCACCTGGGACACGCCACCGGCGCTGCCATCCGCGTCCGCGCTGCTGAGCGTCTGCACCGAATCCACAATCAGAAGCCGCGGCTCGATCTTCTCCACCTGCCCCAGCGCCTGGCCAAGGTCGGTCTCCGCAGACAGGTACAGGGATTCGGCCACGGCGTCGATCCGCTCCGCGCGCAGCTTCACCTGTGCCGCCGACTCTTCGCCGGTGACATATAGGACGTCCTGGGCGGTCCGTGCGAATTTGGCCGCAACATCCAGCAGCAGCGTTGACTTACCCACGCCGGGCTCACCGGCCAGCAGGATGACGGCGCCCGGAACCAGGCCGCCGCCCAGCACCCGGTCCAGTTCGTCCACACCGGTGGGCAGGAAGGCAGCGGTGGTGGCATCCACGTCCGCGATTTTCCGGGCCGGTTCCACAACTGTTGTGGCCGCCGTGGTCCGCGCCACCGCAGTGCCTGTTTCCTCAACGGTGCCCCAGGCCTGGCACTCACCGCAGCGGCCCACCCACTTGGCCGTAGTCCAGCCGCATTCGGCGCATTTGTATGCAGGCGCTTTTGACGCCCGGGAAGTCTTCGTTGCCATGCGTTCAACCCTAGCGGCGGGCACCGACACTACAGTGCGGGCAACACGTCCCTGGCCTCGTCGGCGTCCATCCCGGTGGCCTCCAGCAAGTCCACCATCAGCGGCCGGAACAACATGACCACCGTCTCGCCCTCGAGCCGCTGCACCTCCAGCAGCTTGGGATGCAGGCGCAGGGCAATCTCGCTCAGGTCCCGCCGCGCCGTGCGCAGGTGGGCGCGCCGGACGCCGTCGTGCGATTCCGCAAGGCCCAGCGAAAGCTCGTCAATCGCGGCAGCGGTCTCCTGCAGCACTTCGGCGATGCTGTCCGTCGCCTCATCAGAGAGTGCGGCATGGTTGATGGCGCTGGTGAGCCGCCTGGCGAAAACGCGGCTGTTGCGCAGCGCCAGGTCGATAAAGTCCAGCGACTGCTTGAGCCGGTCCAGCTCATCCCGGTGCCGGCGGTAGGCAGGCGCCAGGGTGGCAACCTCACCGGAGGCACGGAGCGACTGCCGCATGGCGTCGACCAGCGGCTGGCAGTTCCTGCCGCGGATCAGCGCGTGCCAGGCCTGGGTGGAATCGCTGTTCACCAGGGCGTCGGCGCATTCGCGCAGCACCTCGGCAAGCTCATGCAGCAGCTTCTGGACATCGCGGCGCGGCTCCCGGCGCGGATCCTTGGGCATGAGGATGGTCACCAGCAGCGCGCAAAGGCCTCCCACCACGGCGTCGATGCTGCGTGTGAACGGTCCGCCCGCCGGCGCCGGAAGCAGCACCACCAGCAGCGACTGCAGCCCCAGTTGGGTGGTGAAGATGGTTCCGCTGTCCAGGAAGCGGGCCAGGAGGATGGAGAAGAGAAGGACGACGGCGGCCTGCCAGATTCCGCTGCCCAGCCAGTGCAGGAGCAGGTCACCCACGGCAATCCCGATGGTGCAGCCCAGGCCCACCTCCACGACCCGCCGCAGCCGTGGCTCACGCGAGAAGCCAAGGGCGATGAGGGACGACGTGGCTGCGAACAGCGGCCCGCTGTGCCCCAGGACGTACTCGGCGAAGGCATAGGCCGCCACGGCGCAGACGGTCATCTGGATTGCCGGAACCAGCGAATTCCGGCTCCGGATCAACCCGGTGCGGATGCGGCCGTGCAGGAACCGTTTGCCTGCTGAAAGTCCTGCTGCTGGAGCCATGCCGTTCAGTCTATTTGCTGTCCGGTGCTGCACTTCATGCCGCCACTACGGCCCCACCTGTGATCCGCGCAATGGTGACCCGGCATTTGTCAGCCAATATCCCGCCGTCGTTAATCCTCCGTTCACTTTGGACAGCCCATCCCGTTACCTGCGGCCCATAACTTTCTTGAAGGTACACAACGTACGCATCGCGCAGCAGGGTTCTCCGTCCCTGTCCCGCACCTGAATAACCCTGGAAGGGGTACATCTAGTGAAGGCACTCCGCTTCGGCCGCCACGCGGCTATCGCTGTTATCGCAGCCGGCGCACTCGCGCTCAGCGCCTGCGGTTCAGACAACGCCACTGGCACCGCTCCTGCCGGCAGCCAGTCCGCCGGCGGCACCAAGGTCACCGGCACCCTGACCGGCATTGGTTCCTCCGCCCAGGGCGCTGCCATGGACGCGTGGAAGACCAACTTCGCTTCCGCCAACTCCGGCGCCAGCGTGCAGTACTCCCCGGACGGCTCCGGCGCCGGCCGCAAGGCCATCCTGGACGGCTCGGCCCAGTTCGCCGGCTCTGACGCCTACCTGAAGGATGACGAATACGCCTCCTCCAAGTCCATCTGCGGCCCCGAGGGCGCCATCAACGTCCCGGTCTACATCTCCCCGATCGCCGTGGCCTTCAACGTTCCCGGCGTCACCGACCTGAAGCTGGACGCCACCACCGTGGCCAAGATCTTCCGCGGCCAGATCGCCAAGTGGAACGATCCCGCCATCGCCGCCCTGAACGCCGGCGTCTCCCTGCCCGACCTGAAGGTCACCCCGGTGAACCGTTCCGACGACTCCGGCACCACCCAGAACTTCACCGACTACCTGGCCGCAGCGGCACCCGAGGTCTGGACCGACAAGGCCGCCGGTGTCTGGCCCGCCAGCCTTCAGGGTGAAAATGCCAAGGGCACTTCCGGCGTGGTCAAGACCGTCACGGACACCCCCGGCGCCGTGACTTACGCTGACGACTCCGCAGTGAGCGGCAAGCTCGGCGTGGCCCAGATCAAGGTGGGCGATTCCTTCACCAAGATCTCGGCTGACGCCGCTGCGAAGGCCGTGGACGCAGGCAAGCCGGTTGAAGGCCGCGCCGCCAACGACCTCTCCATCAAGCTGGACCGCAAGACCACCATCGCCGGCGCCTACCCGATCGTCCTGGTGTCCTTCCACGTCCTGTGCACCGCCTACGAAAAGCAGGAGACCGTTGACCTGGTCAAGGCCTTCGAGCACTACGTAGTTTCCGCAGAGGGCCAGAAGGCCGCAGCCGAGTCGGCCAAGTCCGCCCCGCTGTCCTCGGACCTCGCCGCAAAGGCTGCCAAGGCCGTCGACTCGATCAAGGTCAAGTCCTAGCCAACGCTGCAAAACCGGGTTCCCCGCCTGCCGGAAGGCAGTGCGGGGAACTTGGCTTTGCACCCCGCCTCCTCAATCCAGCAACGAATCGAAGGGCCGTCGAATGACCGCCACCCCCCTGACCAGTACCCAGGGCGCCGGGCGCGCCGGGGACAAAGTCTTTTCCGGCGCCGCGCTGGCAGCCGGCTGCCTGATCCTCGCCGTCCTCTTCGGCGTCGCGCTCTTCCTGGTAGTCCAGGCAATTCCCGCGCTGACCGCTCCCGCCGACAAAATTCAGGGCGGCCAGGGCTTCTTCGCCTACATCTGGCCGATCGTAATCGGCACGCTCATCGCCGCGGTCATCGCGCTGGTGATCGCCACCCCCATCGCCATTGGCGTGGCACTGTTCATCTCCCACTTCGCACCCCGTCGCCTGGCCTCCGGGCTCGGCTATGTGGTGGACCTGCTGGCCGCCATCCCTTCCGTGGTCTACGGCGCCTGGGGTGCGGCCTTCCTGGCCAAGGAGATTTCGCCTGCCTATGGCTGGCTCGCAGCGAACATGGGCTGGCTGCCCATCTTCGAGGGTCCGGCCTCCACCACCGGCAAGACCATCCTCACGGCCGGCATTGTCCTGGCCGTCATGGTCCTGCCGATCATCACCTCGTTGTCGCGCGAAATCTTCCTGCAGACCCCCAAGCTGCACGAAGAAGCCGCGCTGGCGCTCGGCGCCACCCGCTGGGAAATGATCAAGATGGCCGTGCTGCCCTTCGCCCGTCCGGGCATCATCAGCGCCGTCATGCTGGGCCTGGGCCGCGCGTTGGGCGAGACCATGGCCGTAGCACTGGTGCTCTCTTCCGGCGCCCTGACGGCCAGCCTGATCCAGTCCGGAAACCAGACCATCGCTGCCGAGATCGCCCTGAACTTCCCCGAAGCCAGCGGCATCAAAGTCAGCACCCTGATCGCCGCCGGCCTGGTGCTGTTCATCATCACCCTGGCCGTGAACATGATCGCGCGCTGGGTCATCACCCGGCACAAAGAATTTTCGGGAGCCAACTAAATGACCTCCACGCTTACCCCCGTCCGCAGCAAGCGGTCGGCACTGACCAAGGGCCAGCTGCCCAAGTACGCACCCTACGCCGTGCTGGGTGCGGCCCTGGTTGTCGGCGCTGCCATCATGGCCCTGATCGGCTTCAACCCGTTTGGCTGGGGAGTGGTCTCCGCGGTCCTGTTCGCTGTGGGCCTGGTCTCCTGGAGTGCGGCCGTGGAAGGCTCCCGCAAGGCAAAGGACAAGCTGGCCACCTGCCTTGTGGTGGGCTCGTTCCTGGTGGCGCTGCTGCCGCTGGTTTCGGTCATCTGGACCGTGCTGGTCAACGGCATCCCCGGACTCCTCGACCCCGGATTCCTCACTACCTCCATGAACGGCGTCACGGGCGCCTTCGACAACAAGTCGGTGGAGAGCGGCGCCCCCGTGATGGGCGGCATCTACCACGCGCTGCTGGGCACCGTGCAGATCACCCTGCTAGCGACCGTCATCTCGGTCCCCGTGGGGCTGCTTACCGCCATCTACCTGGTGGAGTACGGCCAGGACGGCCGGGTGGCCAAGGCCATCACGTTTTTCGTGGATGTCATGACCGGCATCCCCTCCATCGTGGCCGGCCTGTTTGCCGCAGCGTTCTTCTTCGTGGTGGTGGGCCCGGGCACCAAGACCGGTGCGGTGGCCGCCGTCGCGCTTTCCGTGCTGATGATCCCCGTGGTGGTCCGCTCCAGCGAGGAAATGCTCAAGATCGTCCCCAACGAACTCCGTGAGGCCGCGTACGCCCTGGGTGTGCGCAAGTGGCGGACCATCCTCAAGGTGGTTATCCCGACGGCGATCTCCGGCATCGCGTCCGGCGTCACCCTGGCCATTGCCCGGGTCATCGGCGAGACGGCGCCCATCCTGGTCACCGCCGGCTTCGCCACCAGCATCAACTCGAATGTGTTCGGCGGCTGGATGGCCTCGCTGCCCACCTTCATCTACACCCAGATCCTCAACCCCACCTCGCCCTCCAACCCGGACCCGTCCTCGCAGCGGGCATGGGGTGCGGCGCTGGTGCTGATCATCCTGGTGATGGTCCTGAACCTCGTGGCACGCCTGATCGCCAGGATCTTCGCCCCCAAAACAGGCCGGTAACCAGACCGCCTGCCTTCCGCCCACCCGCGGAACCTAGACTTCAACCCATACCCAGTAAGTGAAGGAACACCATGTCTAAGCGCATCGACGTCAAGGACCTGAACGTGTACTACGGCGATTTCCTCGCCGTGGAGGACGTCAGCATCAACATCGAGGCCAAGTCCGTCACCGCGTTCATCGGCCCCTCCGGCTGCGGAAAGTCCACCTTCCTCCGCACCCTGAACCGCATGCACGAAGTCATCCCCGGCGCCCGCGTCGAGGGCGAGGTCCTGCTGGACGGCGACAACCTCTACGGCCCCGGCGTGGACCCCGTGACCGTGCGGTCGCAGATCGGCATGGTCTTCCAGCGCCCCAACCCGTTCCCCACCATGTCCATCAGGGACAACGTGCTGGCCGGCGTCAAGCTGAACAACAAAAAGATCTCCAAGGGTGAGGCCGACGTCCTGGTGGAGCGCTCGCTCAAGGGCGCCAACCTGTGGAACGAGGTCAAGGACCGGCTGGAGAAGCCCGGCTCCGGTCTCTCCGGCGGGCAGCAGCAGCGCCTGTGCATTGCCCGCGCCATCGCCGTGGAGCCGCAGGTGATCCTCATGGATGAGCCCTGCTCCGCCTTGGACCCCATCTCCACCCTGGCCATCGAGGACCTCATCAATGAGCTCAAGGACCAGTACACCGTGGTGATCGTGACTCACAACATGCAGCAGGCTGCACGTGTCTCGGACCGGACCGCTTTCTTCAACATCGCGGGCACCGGTAAGCCGGGCAAGCTGATTGAGTACGGCGACACCCACACCATCTTCAGCAACCCTGTCCAGAAGGCCACCGAGGACTACGTTTCCGGCCGCTTTGGATAAGCCCGCTCCCGTTGGCGCTCTGGGAGTTCGTTTAGTACGCTCATCTAGATACTTACGGAACTAGTAGTAAGCCAGCTTAAGGAGTTTTGCCATGACGCAGACGGCCAGCAGCCCTCTGGGCCCCCAGCTTACGGTTTCCGTACCCGCAGTAGGCACGGGTGCAGCAGTGCAGGATGCGGTCCTGCCGAATCCCGTGTTGCCTGAAATCGTGCTGCCCGACCCCGTCCTGCCGGCGGAGGGTTTTGCCGCCGCCGCCGGTTTGGCCGGGCCCCTCGCGGCCGGACCCTTGGCACCGGAACTCGAACCCCACCTTGCGGTGGCTGCCGAGGAGGAGGACGTCCTGTCCGTGGTCTGGCGCACCAGTTCGCTCGTTGAAAGCATGCAGTGGGAACTGGACAACGCCCAGGAGTCCCTGCGGCAGGCAGTCCGCGCAGCCTCTACTGCCGGAATCACGCAGGATGAGCTCTGTTCAGCCGCAAACCTGACGGCGGAGGAGCTGGCCGCCGTCCTTCAGTCCGCGCCAGGTGGTGCCGCGGGCATCCAGCTGTAGAAAGGCGCCGGCACTACTCCGGGACTTCCAGCTGGAATCCGCACTGGCAGCGCAGCACCCGGGTGGGCAGGGACACGGCGTTGAGGCTGCGGCCGGTCCTGCTGCTGCGGTAGCAGAGCCGCTCAACCTCGAACTCGGCTTCCTCCATGGGAAAACCGCAGTGGATGTAGTCGTCCCCAAAGATCACCACCTTCGCCATCCACCGGACCTGGTTGAGCGCTGCCGCGACGTCGGTGGCGTAGGCGGTGTGTTCCTGGAACAGGTTGCAGTCGTTGCAGGTGTAGGAGACTGTCACAAGGTCTCCGCCCGCGGCTCCGATGGCCGTGATGGCGTGGATGGTCAGCTGGTGCTCAGTTCCACAGGCCTCGCACTGGGGCTGCCGGGGCTGTGGCAGGGGGCGCCGGGAATACGGGAAAGACATGACGCGTGCTCATTTCCGCGTGGTGCATCCAAGCCGCCGTGTTGCTGCAGCGGCGCTCATCCGCAGCCCTGCACACGGCGCGGACGCCGGTCCCCGGCAACATTGACCGGGGGCGCACTTTCGAATGTACGTCACGGCGGATTCCCTGTACAGGGGATCTGCACCCGCGGGTAACCCTGTCTATCCGGGGATGGGGGAGAGCGCCAGGGCCAGCACGAAGGCCAGGGCGCAGGTGGCCAGGGGAGTAAGGGCCCAGAGCCACAGGATCCGGATGACCAGCTTCCGGTTGGTCACCGAAAAGTGCTGGTTTTCCCCGGCGCCCAAGGCCCCGGCGGTGACGGTATGGGTGGTGGACAGCGGCCAGTGCAGCCCGATGGCGCCCACAAAGAGCATCAGTGCGCTGAAGGTCTGCGCCACCGAGCCGCGGAGGGGATCAATCCTGGTGATCTTGTAGCCGATGGTTTGCGAGATCCGCCAGCCGCCAAGAAGTGTCCCCGCCGTCATCATGACGGCGGAGAGCGCGGCCACCCAGGTGGGGATGCCGCCGTCGGAATAGCCTGCCGCCAGGAGGGCCAGCAGCAGCACGGCGCTGACGCGCTGCCCGTCCTGCAGGCCGTGGCCAAACGCGACCGCGCCGGCGGCAACTGCCTGGCCCCGGCGGAAGCGCTGGTTCACCACGTTGGGCTGCGTGTATCGGGCCACCCACGTGGCCGGGTACACCAGGAGGAAGGAGCCGCTGTAGGCCACCAGCGGTGACAGCACCAGCGGCAGGACCACCTGGAACAACAGTGACTGGTCCACCCCCTCAACTCCCGGGCCCCCGATCGCGAGACTGGCCAGGCCAGCGCCGGCAAGCCCGCCCACCAGCGCATGGGTGGAGGAGGCCGGAATGCCGCGCCACCACATCAGCAGCCCCCAGGCACAGGCACTGGCCAGCCCGGCCACCAGGATGGTGAGGCCATCAGCGCCGCTGGGAAGGTTGATCCAGGTCTGGCTGGCGGCGACGGCGAGCAGGGCGCTCAGGAGGGCGCCGACAAAGTTGAAGAACGCGGCAAGGAGCACGCCGACGCTTGGGGTAAGGGCACGGTTCCGCACCGCCAGGGCGACGGAGGTGGACGCGTCGCGGAAGCCGTTCAGGAAGGCGAATGCCGCGGCCAGGAGGACCACCGCGCCGAAGATGGCTGCCGCCACCTCAGGATTCCTTGACGATGATGCTGCCTACCTGGGTGGCCACCCGCCGCATATCCTTGGTGACCTCCACCAGCTGGTTGGCGATGTCCCGGTTGCGGGAGTACTGGGCCCACTTCATGTCCGCAATCATGTCCGCCACCCAGACACGGTGGGTCCGCTCGGCCCGTTTAGCGAGGCGCAGGATTTCGATCCAGTAGTCCTCGAGGTCATCGAGGTCATTGAGCCTGCGCATCGCGTCAACGGTCAGCTCGGCCTGCCGGCTGATGATCTCCAACTGGTCGGCGGCGCGCTTGGGCAGGCGGTCCAGCTTGTACAGGGCCACCAACTCCGCGGCGGCATCCATCTTCTCCATGGCCTCGTTGAGGTACCGGGACAACGCGTACATGTCTTCGCGGGGGAGGGGGTTCACGAAGCTGCTGCGCATGTGGGTCAAAAGGGCGAAGTGCAGTTCGGCGGACTTGGCCTCGATGTTGTGCATATCCTCCACGAGCTTGCCGTGCTCATCCGCGGGTACGCCAAGGATCTCGGCCAGGGTGGCACTGGCCAGCACGATCTGTTGTGCCATCTGCGAGAGCAGCTTCAGCCCTGCGGGCTCCTGGGGAAAAAGGCGCAGCTTCACGTATTTACCGGTCTCCGGGGACTTATCAAGGCGGGGTTGCTGCGGTGTGACTTGACGCCGGCGGGCAACTGTCGCCTACTCTACCGGCCCGTAACAGCAGCCTCTGAATTGGCCACCTGGATGAGGGCAGAAAAATGGTGCCGAACCGGATACGCCTCTCGGCGGTAGGCCGCTCTAGGCGGCTAATTGTTGAAGCCCGGGGGTTTCGCGGCTCGGCACCGGTTTCAGTCTTCTACTTCACCCGTCCCAAGTCAATCTTGACAGCGGGCGCCCGCTTCGTCCCTGAAATGCGGGCCGCCGGAGGAAAAGGGAACTCAGTCCAACTCGCCCAGGCGCCACGCGTTGGCGGCGTGTTCCAGGTCCTCGGCGGTCTTCACCAACTGGTGCGAGTTCCGCGTCAGCTTGCTGGCATGTGCCTCGTTGGCGTGCTCGGCGCCGTCGGCGAGGGTGGCCTGCCCGAGCGCCACCACGCGGCAAAACGCGGCGGAACGTTCCAGCGCGACGTCGAAATCGCCGTCGAAGGCGCCGGAGAGGATGGCGTCCGCCATGCTGCGCATTTCATCGGCACCGGGCGGCTCCGCGGCGCCGGCCACCACATTGGAAACCTGGGCGGTGTCCCTTCCGGCGCGGAAGTAGACGGAGATGCGCTCGGGGTCCCGGACGGTGGCGGCGCGAAGGGCGTAGAGGCGCCAGAGCGCGCCGGGAAGGGAGCGGGCGGGGCTTTCGGCCCACATCTCGGCAATGGCCTCCAGGCCCTGCTCGTCCGCGAGCTTTACCAGGCGTTCGGTGATCTGGGGGTCGTCGCTGTCGCGGCCGTGGCGGACCAGGGCCTGGGCGGCGAGGTGGGCGGCCTCGGACACGCGGGCGGGATCAGCCCCGCCGGCGAACGGTTCGAAATCCATCGGCGCGAAAGGCTTGGGCTTGTGGTGCCGGTTGCTGCCGCCGTACGGACTGTTTCCTGCTTGCTCGCTCATGCCCCCACGCTACTCCTGTGCCGCAGCCGAAATCGAGCATGTTTGCATTCGTCCCGCTCCGGCGGAAAAGGGCCTTCACCAGTTGGTTTGGGCGCACGACGGCGGCTCCCGGACCGGGTGCGAAAGACGCGGGAACCATGGGTTAGAGTATTAACGTCCAGAAATGGATTGGGCCGGACGGGCGGACACAACGTGTTTGACCGGCCGGCAGGGGCCTTTAGCTCAGTTGGTAGAGCATCGGACTTTTAATCCGTGGGTCGTGGGTTCGAGCCCCACAGGGCCCACCGTTTGCAGGTCAGAGCCATGTTGGTTCTGGCCTGCAGGTGTTTTAAGAGCCAACCAACGCAAGCTGCGCCCGTGGGGCGATCCACCCAGCCGGAGTGTCGACTGGAAAAGCAGCATCTGCCCTACTACTTTTAGGGAAGCAAGAACGCACGTCCCCCCAATGTGCGGAGCAGCTAAAGGGAAGCCCCTCACGGATCGAGTCAAGGACGTGGGGGCCTTTCTGTTTCAGGCGGCCCCCTCCTGTTTCAGGCACGCAGAGTCAAGCGGACAGCCTTTCCACTGGCGGCGTTCACAGTGACAACACCGTCCCGTTCCGCGGCAGTCCGCCGGGGAAGGTGACGGGAACCGCCGAAGCCTGTTGGGGGTTCGGGGAGTCCATGGCCTGCACGTGCAGGTGCGGTTCCGTGCTGTTCCCGGAGTTGCCGCACGCTCCCACCACTTCGCCGCACTCAACCCGTTGCCCAGGCCGGACCCTGACGCTTCCTTGCCTGAGGTGGCACAGAGCGACGAACAAGCCCGCGCTTTCGACAATCACGTGGTTGCCGGCCAGGCCCAGCCATCCTTCCCGGACCCGCCCTGCCTGGGTTGCGGCATAGCCGATTGACGGAAACCCGCGGAAAGCGGCGTGGTCAGCCTCTCCGTCGTGCGCGGCGCGCACCATGCCGGACACCGGCGCCGTGACAGTCCTGCCAAACCCCACGAAGTGTTCCGGCGGCTCGGGCCGGAACAACGACGCCAGGGTGAACCGCGCGGACCGCCCGTTCGCGTCCACCGGCGTGAAGTCGATGGCGTAGCTGGTGCCCAACAACGGCGTCCCGTGGCTGGGAACCCGGTCCGCGGGGGAGTTCTGCACCCGCCAGGAGCCGGTGAACGGATACTGCAGTTCCACCGTTAGTCCAGGTCCAGGCGGCCGGGTTCAGCGTTCAGCTGGCTGGATCGTACTGGAACGCCCGCACTTCCTGGGCGCAGCGGCAGGCGGCGGCGATCTTCGCGGCCCAGTGCAGCGCAGCGTCGTAGCTGGGCAGTTCCAGCACCGTGTAGCCGCCCTCGATCTGCGCCGTCTGGGGGTAGGTGCCCTCCGTGACGGTTCCGCCGCCGTCCACCATGACCGGCGGGACGCTCTCGTCGATGCCGCCGCCGAACACCCAGACACCCGCGTCCTTTGCCTCCCGGACCACCGCATGGGCCGCGTCGGCAACCTGCTGCAGGCCGCCGTCGGGAATGTCCATGACGCCACTGGGAAACGAGATCAGGTACTTGGTCATTGGGCCGGCTCCTTCTTTGCAGACGCGGATGACCCCCATCCTTCCCATCGGGCAGGGGCAGCGCAAGCACCCATCCACAATCTGCGCTGGACACGATTTGCACCCGCGAGACACGGAGCCGCAGCGGCCGCAACAGGCACAATAGGCACATGGCAAAAACCAGCAAGGGCCGGATGCCGCGCCTGGAAGATGTGGCCAAGATCGCCGGGGTCTCCCACCAGACCGTCTCCCGCGTGGTGAACAACCACCCCAACGTCAGCAAGGCGACCCGGGAAAAGGTGGAAGCGGCCATTGCGGAACTGGGGTACCGGCGCAACACCGCTGCCCGGAGCCTGGTCACGCGGCGATCGCAGACCATTGGAGTGCTGGCCAGCGAGCTCTCCCAATATGGCCCGGCCAACACGTTGGTGGGCGTCGAAAATGCCGCCCGCAATGCCGGCTACTTTGTCAGCATCGCCGCCCTGCGGGAAGTCAGTAGGGACGCCATCTCCGACGCTGTTGGCCACTTCATGGACCAGGCCGTGGACGGAATCGCCGTGCTGGTGCCGCATTCGGAAACCCTGGCCGTACTGGAACAGATGAACCTCCCCGTGCCCGTGGTGGCCGTGGGCTCGGCAGGCAGTGCTTTGGTGAGCGGCGCCATGGTGGACCAGCGCGCGGGCGCCCGGCTCGCCGTCGAACATCTCATCAAGGAAGGCCACCGGCAGATCGGGCACATCGCGGGCCCGCCGGACTGGACCGACGGTGCCGAGCGTGCGGAGGGCTGGCGCGCCGCCCTTCGGGAAGCAGGGCTGGACGATTCCCTGCTGGTGGAAGGCGACTGGAGCGCCGGCAGCGGCTATGCGATCGGCCGCGGGCTGGCTTCCGCGCGCACTGCGACGGCCATTTTCGTGGGGAACGACCAGATGGCCCTGGGCCTGCTGCGCGCCTTCACGGAGGCGGGCGTCAAAGTGCCCGACGACGTCTCCGTGGTGGGTTTCGACGACCAGCCGGAGGCGGGGTACTTCACGCCCCCGCTGACCACCGTCCGCCAGGACTTCGAGGAGCTGGGCCGCCGCTGCATGGACATCATGCTTCAGGAAATCGAGTCCGGCGCCCCGGTGAGCTCCACCGTGGTGCCGCCCGAACTGGTCCTGCGCGCCAGCACCGCCGCTCCGGCCTCCGCGTAGGAGCTCCGCCCAAAAAAATCTCCATGAATGTGCATCCAAATCCGGCACTGCGCCGGTAGTAGGGGTGTCAGCAAAAAACGCCCGGCAGCCGGGCCGTTCAAGGAGATGGACATGCG
This sequence comes from Arthrobacter sp. E44, assembly GCF_041877125.1. NCBI lineage: Bacteria > Bacillati > Actinomycetota > Actinomycetes > Micrococcales > Micrococcaceae > Arthrobacter > Arthrobacter sp. E44. The sequence goes on along the minus strand of NZ_JBHDJA010000020.1, from coordinate 36,512 downwards.
CAACACAATCTTCACCGCAGGTGCCGGTGCGGCAGCCATTGCAGCCGCAATCGCTCTGGCCGGTCCCGCGAACGCAGCAGAGGGGGACGCCCAGCTTTCCGTCCTGCACGGGGTCCCCGGACTGACCGTGGACGTCTGGGTCAACGGCGAGCGCACGCTTGATGATTTCGCCCCGGGAACCCTTGCCGGGCCACTGGCGCTTCCGGCGGGTTCCTACCAGATCGCCATCACGGCCGCCGACGCCGCCGACGCGTCCGCGCCCGCCATTGGCCCGGTCAGCGTCAACCTGGCCGCCAACGGAAACTACACCGCCGCGGCCCACCTGGGCGCGGACGGCAAGCCCACCGCCAGCCTGTTCACCAACGATGTCTCCCAGATCCCGGCAGGCAAGGGCAAACTGACCGTCCGGCACGCCGCCGCTGCACCCGCCGTCGATGTCCTGGCGGGCGGTACCGCCGTCGTCACCAACCTGGCCAACCCGAACGAGCAAACCCTGACCCTCGATCCCGGCACCGTCCCGGCCGCAGTCGCCGCTGCCGGCACTACCACCCCGGTGATCGGCCCTGCGGACGTGGCGGTGGCCGAAGGGACGCACACCATCGTTTACGCCTGGGGCAGCCTGGCGGACCAGAACCTGAAGCTCGCCGTGCAGACCATCGAGGGCCTGCACTCTGCTCCGGGTTCGGTGCCGGGCGCCCTCAATAGTGCCGCTGATTCTGCCGGTGCGGGCTCCACGGTTGCCACTGCCGGATTCGGCCTGGCAGCCCTGGCCCTGCTGGCCGGGGCGGTGGGCGTCAGCCGGGCGGTCCGCGCCCGGCGCGCGGAGCTCTGACGCTCCTCTGGCAGGACGGTAGAAGGCAGGGGCCCGGCCGCGCACCCGCGGACGGGCCCCTGCCGGGTCTTCCAATTGTTCGACGCACGGTGTTCCAGGGAGGCGGCAGGCATGAAGGCAGGTACGACGACGGCAGGCGGCTACCGCCATCGACATCCCTTTGGTGCCGGCGCAGCGGCGCTGGTGGCTGCTGCGCTGGTTCTTTCCGGGTGCGCCTTCGGTGATCCCGCCACTTCCGGGCAACCGCCGGCTGTTGCGGCGGTCACCGGTGCGCCGGCCGCGCCCAACACCCCGCTGCCGCCCCCGGCTGCCGTTGAAGCGGCACCTTCCGGCCCTGCCGCAGCGCTGGAAAAGGCCATTCCGGTCCGGCCGGCCACTCCACCGGCCGCTGCTGCCGCGCCTCCACCCACCTCGCTCACCGTCGCCGGCACGGCCATCGACATGCCGGTGGTGCCCGGGGGAGTGTCAGCCGGGGGAGCGATGGAGATTCCAGACGTGTTCGACCGTGCCGCCTGGTACAAGTTCGGCCCCGCCCCCGGGGCCGCCGAAGGCGCGACCGTCATCGCCGGACATATTGACACGAAGTCGGACCGGGCGCCGTTTTCCGCGCTGAAGTCGCTCGCGGCGGGAACCGTTATCAGCGTGGGGCGGGAGGGCGCCCCGGCGGTCACGTACCGCGTAGTGGGCGTGGAGCTGATGGCGAAGGACAAGTTCGACGGCGCCTCCCTGTTCCGCCGCTCCGGCCCGCATGAACTCAAGCTGGTCACCTGCGGCGGTAAATGGCTGGACGCGCGGATGGACTACAGCGACAATGTCATTGTTACCGCAGTCCCCGGATGAAACAGTTCCTGGATAAGCGGTGGCCCGCCATGTATCTCGTCGCCGAAGCCGGGAGGGAGCCGCCTGTGACGCTCCCCGGCCGCGCCTCCCCCGGGTGGGACGACGGACTGACCGCATCCTTCCTGTCCGGCGATGAGCATGCGCTGGCGGCGGCCTACCGCGAGTTCGCGCCCCTGGTGCATACGCTGGCTCTCCGGTCCCTGGTGGACCGGGCGGCGGCGGACGACGTGACCCAGGAAGTCTTCATCCGGGTGTGGCGCTCGCGGAGCACCTTCAACCCGCAGGTCGCCCGGCTCCCGGCGTGGATCGTGGGGATTACGCGCAACGCCATCGCAGATGCCCAGCAGTCATCGGCCCGCGAAGTACGCAAGGCCCACGCCGCTGCCGGGGCCGGACTGGCTGCGGACCCTGGGGCGGGAACCGAGGCCGCGGAAACCCTGGCGGACCGGCTGCTCCTGGACGGCGAACTGGAGAGGCTCGGCGAGCCCCAGGGTTCCATCATGAAGCTTGCCTTCTACGAGGATCTGACGCACGAACAGATTTCGCGGAAACTGGACCTGCCCCTTGGTACCGTCAAGAGCCATATCCGCCGCAGCCTCACGCACCTCAGAAGCAGATTGGAGGTAGACCATGCCGCATCTTGATCCGGAACAGTTGAGCCTCCTGGCGCTGTATGACGACTGGGAGGACCCGGCAGGCCGCGAGCACCTCCGGGCCTGCCCACAATGCGCGGCCGACTACGCTGCCCTGCGCCGCACGGTGGAGGCGGTGAAGACGACGCCGGACACCAGCCGCCTGTCCGTCCCCGGCCCCCAGGTCTGGGCAGGAATCCACCGGGAACTTGGCCTGGGGGAGTCCGTCCGGGAGGACCCGCTGGCTGCGGAAGCCCAAAAGGAAGGCGGGGCACCGCCCGCCGCCACGCCGGCACCCGGGACCGCGCCGCCGTCGAACGTTGTTCCCATGCCCGCCCGCACGGAAGGTGCCCGGACAAAACGTGACCGGGCGAAGGCCGCCTGGTGGCAGCGACCCGGTGCGTGGCTGGCGACAGCGGCCGCTGCCGTCCTGGTGGTTGCCGGCGCAGTCTGGGCCCTTAACCGGCCGGCGCAGCCCCGGGAGCTGGCCGAGGCCCAGCTGACCCCGTTGGCACAGCACTCCGCCGCCGGATCAGCCAAGGTGGTGGCAGCTGCCGATGGTTCACGCAGCCTCGAGATCAGCCTTAACAAGGATGAAGCCAAGGGCTACCAGGAGGTGTGGCTGATCGCCCCGGACCTTTCCAAGCTGGTCAGCCTTGGCGTCATGAACTCCACGTCGGGAACGTTCCAGGTGCCCTCCGGCCTGGACTTGTCCCAATACCCGGTGGTCGATGTGTCCGACGAGCCCATGGACGGCAACCCCGCACACTCCACCGTGAGCATCGCCAGGGGCACCCTTACGTCCTGATGCGCGCCCGGGCCCATGCGGAGATCCTGCCCCACTGGACAACAACGGCAGCGGCTGCCAGCGCAGCGCCCGCGTGCAGGTACAGCATCAGGTGGAGTGAGTGCGCGGCCGGAGCAACGGCCAACGACGACGGCACGTCCGCGGTGCTGCCGGCGCCATGGTCATGGCCCGGCAATGGGACGGCGGTGGCCGTTGAGAAGGCTGCCAAGGCAAGGTGCAGCAGTTGCTGGGCGACGGCGGATGCCGCCAGGACAGCCCAGCCCGGAAGCTGCGGGGGCGCCAGCCGTTCAAGGAGCACGGTGCCCAGGCCCAGCAGCGCTGCCAGTGCCACCACGATGCCCACGGCGGGTGACGAGCCTCCTCCCGCGACATGAGCTGCCAGTCCCAGTACGGTGGCCAGCGGTCCTGCCAGCCAAGTCAGGGCGCTCCCGCGGGTACGCGGGACGGCTGCCTGAATGCTTTCCATCGGTCTGCCCTTTCGCCGCCCGGGTCCTCATTGTTTCCTACCCATCCCGGTGGGAGTGAACCGAAGAGGCAGGCAGGAGTGGCCAGCAGGAGTGGCCAGCGGGCGTGGCTAGCGGCCGAAGTGGGAGTGCGGCGTGCCTTCCGGCAAGCGTTCAAGGATGTCCTCGGCCACCTTGCGCACCTTGATGTTCCGGTGGCTGGATGCCTTGGCCAGAATGGAAAACGCCTCCTGGTAGGAGCACCTGTTCTGGGCCATGATCACTCCGCAGGCCACATTGATGGAGGTGCGGCTGTCCAGGGCTGACCGGAGATCGGTGGCCAGCGAACGGGCGGCGTGCAGGTTAATGGCCATCTGCAGGCTTTTGGTCGCCAGGGCGGCGAAGGTGCGTGCTTCCGCGATGGCCTGGAGCGGGAAGGCCTTTGCGTCCTGAGCGAAGAAGGCGAGCGCGGCGCTGGACTCACCGAGCTCAGTATTGCCGGGGATCCCGTCGTCAGCCGGAACGTCCGCGTCAAGGCGCAGCCGCACTGCAAGGGCGCTTCCGAAACCGGCAGACTGCAGCTGGGTGGAATATTGCTTCCACCGGAAGTCGCCGTTCCTTTGGAGTACCGCTACCGGGTGGCCGCCAGACATTACATCGGTCACCGGCCCCTCGGCCATCTCGCGTTCCCAGTCCAGCAGGCGGACCACTTCCCCCGAGGTGCCGGTGATGGCCGGGCTGCGCTTGGGCTGGCGCAGCACCAGTCCGCAGCCGACGTCCAGGTTGGTGGTCCTGGCCACGTGCCCTGCGGACGCTGCCACCAGCAGATCCAGGGAATCGGACAGGGTCTGTGCGCCGTTGACCAGGTCCAGCAGGAGGCCCGGGTTAGTGGCCGCGACCTGGTCATGGCTGGCCTTCAACAGCGGTGTCCGGCCCCTTTGGAGGTCCGAAGGGGCGAAAGGGCCGGCGACGGCTGGGGGAGAGTCCTTGGTCTCGAAGGACTCCTCGTCGCCGGCCCCGCCTATTACCCGGGTCCTGTGGACCGGGAAGCCTGGGCCTACATGTCGTGCGTGCATTGGCAGTCTCACACCCCCTAGTGAGCCAAGTACCGAGAACCAGAACGGGTCTTGTCTCTGGTAAAGAAACCTAATTGCCCTCCGGCCCCCCGTGAATGCGTAGCTGGTACCTGTCTTTTCGGTTAGGTGGTACTTGGGAGCCCGGGGTTCGGGGCCGGGTTCGGGGTCTTGCCGCAGGCTACCCTGCCTTCCGCTCCTGCCGCACCGCAGAAATGCCCTGCGGGATTGGGTTTGGTACACCCCTTGACGGGCGGAGCGGCACCCCCAACAATATTTCTATAACGTTGTACATATCTAAACCGAGGATACCTTCGTGACCCAGCCAGAACCTGCTGCAGCAAAAATCACCCTTGACCCCTCGTTCGTTGTGGGGCCCGTCCGCCGTCGTACTTTCGGGGCCTTCGTTGAGCACCTTGGCCGGTGCGTGTACACCGGAATCTTCGAGCCGGACCACCCGGACGCCGACGAGGACGGCTTCCGCAAGGACGTCCTGGCGCTGACCCGCGAGTTGGGGGTGTCCACCGTCCGCTATCCGGGCGGCAACTTTGTCTCCGGCTACCGCTGGGAGGACGGCGTGGGTCCGGTGGACCAGCGCCCTGTGCGGTTGGATCTGGCCTGGCACTCCACCGACCCCAACACCGTGGGTGTGGACGAGTTTGCCAAGTGGTCCGCTAAGGCCGGAGTGGAACCGATGATGGCCGTCAACCTGGGAACCCGTGGTATCCAGGAGGCGCTGGACCTGCTGGAATACACCAACATCGACGGCGGCACCGCCCTTTCGGAGCGGCGGCGCGCCAACGGGGCGGCGGACGGCTACGGCATCAAGATGTGGTGCCTGGGCAACGAAATGGACGGCCCGTGGCAAATCGGCCACAAGAACGCGCTGGAGTACGGCCGGCTCGCCGCGGACACCGCCCGGGCAATGCGCATGGTGGAGCCGGACCTGGAGCTGGTTGCGTGTGGCAGCTCCGGGCCCACCATGCCCACGTTCGGTGAGTGGGAGCGGGTAGTGCTGTCCGAAACCTATGAACTGGTGGACCTGATCTCCGCGCACCAGTACTTCGAGGACTTCGGCGACCTGCAGGAACACCTCGCTGCCGGGCACAAGATGGAAGCCTTCATCCGGGACCTCGTGAGCCACATCGACCACGTGAAGTCGGTGAAGAAGTCCACCAAGCAGGTGAACATCTCCTTCGATGAGTGGAATGTCTGGCACATGAGCCGGGACGAATCCAAGGTGCCCACCGGCAAGGACTGGCCGGTGGCACCCGTGCTGCTGGAGGATACCTACACGGTGGCCGACGCCGTGGTGGTGGGGGACCTGCTGGTCACGCTGCTCCGGAACACGGACCGCGTCCACTCGGCCAGCCTGGCGCAGCTGGTGAACGTCATCGCGCCCATCATGACCGAGCCCGGTGGGCGGTCCTGGAAGCAGACCACCTTCCACCCCTTCGCGCTGACCTCCCGGCACGCGTCCGGCACGGTGCTGCAGCTCGCCGTCGAATCCCCGCTTGTCAGCGCCGGCAAGACGGCAGACTTCGCCGCGCTGTCCGCCGTCGCCACGTATGACGCGGACAAGGGCGAAGCGGTGGTGTTCGCTGTGAACCGCTCGGCAGACTCCGCGCTTACCCTGGATGCTGCCGTGGCCGCGCTGGGCAACGTCCGCGTGGTTGAGGCGGTGACCTACGCCAACAAGGATCCCTACTGGCAGGCCAGTGCCGACGATTCCACGTCCGTCCTGCCCTCCGAAAACGGAACAGTAAAGGTCGACGGCGGCCGCCTCACCGCCGAGCTTCCGGCCGTGTCCTGGTCCATGATCCGGTTGGCTGTCGGCGCCTGACACGGCGGCTGGGAAGGCGGGGGCGTCCTTATGACGACGGCGGGCCGCAGGTGGGAGGATGGACGGCATGGAACTGCACATCACGGGGGATCCCGCCGCGGACAAGTTGTTGAGTGAGGACGCCTTCGCCCTGCTGACCGGCATGTTGCTGGACCAGCAGGTCACCATGGAATCCGCCTTCGCGGGGCCGGAGAAAATCCGGACCCGCATCGGGTCGCTGGAGCCCGGGGCCATTGCCGCACATGATCCGGCTGCGTTCGTGGAGATGTTCAAGGAGCGCCCCGCCGTCCATCGCTTTCCCGGCTCCATGGCCGCGCGGGTGCAGGCGCTCGCCGAGGCAGTCCAGAGCGAGTGGGACGGCGACGCCGCAGCCATCTGGACCAAGGGATCGCCGGACGGCGCCGAGGTGCTGCGCCGGCTCAAGGCCCTGCCCGGTTTCGGGGAGCAGAAGGCCAGGATCTTTTTGGCCCTGCTTGGCAAGCAACGCGGCCTTGAGGCGCCGGGGTGGCGGGAAGCAGCGGGCCACTACGGCGAGGAAGGCTCCTACCTCTCCGTAGCGGACATTGTGGACCCGGAGTCCCTGGCCAAGGTCCGCGCCAGCAAGCAGGCGGCCAAGGCCGCGGCGAAGGCAGGAAAAGAGCGTTAATGGCTGTCACCATGAACGACGTTGCGAGGGCCGCAGGTGTTTCCCTCAAGACCGTTTCCAACGTCCTGAACGACTACGAATTCATCCGGCCTGCCACCAAGCAGCGCGTGCAGGATGCCATCGCGGAACTGGGCTACGAGGCGAACCTCACCGCCCGCAGCCTCCGGTCCGGCAAGACCTCCATGCTGGGCCTGGTCCTGTCCGACCTCTCCGCGCCCTACTACGCCGAGCTGGCGTCCAAGCTGATGAAGGCCGCGTCCCGCCACGGCTACCGGGTGATGGTGGAGCAGTCCGACGCCGAGCCGTCGGTTGAGCTGGGCGCCCTGCAGGGGACCTTCCGCCAGCTCACCGATGGGCTGTTGTTCACGCCCCTGGTGGTGGACGCAGATGCCATTGCCGAGCGTGCAGGCAAGAAGCCGCTGGTGATGCTCGGCGAGCACATCATGGACCCGCGCTTCGACCTGGTCACCATGAAGAACGAGGAAGCCGCGGCTGCGCTGACCAGGCACCTGCTGGGTGGCGGCCGCCGTCGTATTGCCGTGGTCGGCGCCAACACCGGGGAGTCTGCCGGGACCTCGGGCCTGCGCCTGAACGGCTACCGGAAGGCGCTGGAGGAGGCGGGAGTTCCGTTCGACGCCGCGCTGATCGCCCCCGCCGAGTGGCGCCGTGATACCGGTGCCGCCGCCGTTGCCGGGCTCCTGGAGTCCGGTGTGGAGTTCGACGCCGTCTTTGGACTGAATGACGTACTGGCACTCGGTGCCATGCACGAACTGCTGATCCGCGGCGTCAAGGTGCCGCAGGACGTGGCGGTGGCCGGCTTTGACGACATCGACGAGGCCCGGTTCGCGTCCCCGTCCCTGACCACCGTCTCGCCGGGCATGGACGAGATCGCCGAGCGTTCCATCGACCTGCTGCTGGACCGGATCGCCGGCCGCGAGACGTCGGAACAGGGTGTGCATGTGGAGGCCGGGTTCGAGCTGAAGGTCCGGGAGTCCGCTCCCTAACTGAACCGCACGGCACATGCCGCCTCAAAGAAGGGGGTTTCACGTGCCCCGCGCACGGGTATCTTTCCGGAAAACCGGCTCAACGAGGAAAGGTGCCCACATGATTGCCCTCCTGGTCATCGACATGCAGAACGCATTCTTCGAAACACCCGAACTGGCAGCCCAGCAGGAGCGGGTGGTGAGTGAATGCAACCGGCTGCTGGAAGGGTTCAAAGCGGCCGGACATGGTGCGCTCCTTGTGGGCACCGAACACGAGCGGGACAAGTCCACGTGGACCCTCAGCATGCTTGACGACGACCAGGGGTTTATCTTCCGCGGCAGCGAGCAGGCCCAGTCGGTGCCGGGCCTCATCAAGGAGGACCTGCCCCAGCTGAACAAGACGAGGGACAGTGCGTTCATCGGCACCAACCTGCTGGCGCGGTTGCGGAACTGGGGCGCCGGGGAAGTGGTGCTCGCCGGTGTCTCCACGCACAACTGCATCGCCCAGACCGCCGCGGACGCCTTCGCGCACAACATCCGGGTTACCTACGCCAGGGATGCCATGGCCTCGGAGGCTGACCAGGACGCTGCCGACATGCTCCGCATCCTTTCCGCCACGTACCGCCAGCCCATCCAGTCCAGTGATGAGATCCTCGCCCGGCTCAGCGAAACGAAGTAGGCAGGCGAACAGCCTGTACTGATACTCCCGAAACCTGGTGGAAACCTGCCGGGCTTACGCTGGCAGCACGCCCCAGGCCGTCGAAGGGAACCCCATGCATCTGATGCCGCGTGAGCAGGAAAAGCTCCTGATCGTGGTGGCCGCCGACCTCGCCCGCCGGAGGCAGTCCCGCGGCCTCCGGCTCAACTACCCCGAAGCAGTGGCCATCATCAGCTACGAACTGATTGAGGGCGCCCGCGACGGCCGCAGCGTTGCCGACCTGATGAGCTACGGCACCACGCTGCTCAGCCGCGAAGACGTGATGGAGGGCGTGCCGGAGATGATCCACGACGTCCAGATCGAGGCCACCTTCCCCGACGGCACCAAACTGGTCACCGTCCACAACCCCATCCGGTAAGGAGTGCGGCAATGATTCCAGGCGAGTACGTCCTCAGGCGAGAGCCCGTGACCGCGAATGCGGGCAGGGAGGCCATCGAGGTTGCCGTGACCAACACCGGCGACCGGCCCGTGCAGGTGGGTTCCCACTTCCATTTTGCCGAGGCCAATGCGGCCCTGGCCTTTGACCGGGAGGCAGCCTACGGCCGGCGCCTGGACATCCCGGCGGGGACGGCTGCCCGGTTCGAGCCGGGAGACTCACGCACGGTCCGGCTCATCGAACTGGCCGGCCGCCGCGAGGTCTACGGGCTCAGCAACGCGGTCAACGGAAAGCTCGACGGCGGTATCCGCCAGGGTGGTCCGGTCGCGGAAGGGGACAGCAAGTGAGCTTTGAGATTCCGCGCCGGCAGTACGCCGACCTGTACGGACCGACCACCGGGGACAAAATCCGCCTGGCCGACACCGAGCTGTTCCTCGAGATCGAGAAGGACCTCACCGTCTACGGCGAGGAAGTGGTGTTCGGCGGCGGCAAGGTGATCCGCGACGGCATGGGCCAGAACGGCCAGGCGACCCGGGATGAGGACGTTCCGGACACCGTGATTACCAACGCGGTCGTCCTGGACTACACGGGCATTTACAAGGCTGATGTGGCACTGAAGGACGGCCACGTCTTCAGGATCGGCAAGGCCGGAAACCCGCAGATCACCGACGGCGTGGACATCGTCATCGGCGCCAGCACCGAAATCATCGCCGGGGAACGGAAAATCCTCACCGCCGGCGGCATCGACACCCATATCCACTTCATCTCCCCGGACCAGATCCCCACGGCCCTGGCCAGCGGCGTGACCACCATGATCGGTGGCGGCACCGGCCCTGCCGAAGGCACCAAGGCCACCACGGTGACGCCGGGCAAGTGGCACATCCAGCGGATGCTGCAGGCCGCCGAGGCGTTCCCCATGAACATCGGCCTGTTCGGCAAAGGCCACGCATCCGCCGTCGAACCCCTGGCCGAGCAGATCCGCGCCGGCGCCATCGGGCTGAAAGTCCACGAGGACTGGGGCGCCACCACCTCATCGATCGACACCTCGCTGAAGGTGGCTGACGAGTACGACGTCCAGGTGGCCATCCACACCGATACCCTCAACGAGTGCGGCTTCGTGGAGGACACCATCCGCGCCATCGACGGCCGCGTCATCCACACCTTCCATACCGAAGGTGCCGGCGGCGGGCACGCCCCGGACATCATCAAGATCGCGGGAATGCCCAACGTCCTGCCCGCCTCCACCAACCCCACGCTGCCGTACACGCGCAACACCATCGAAGAGCACCTGGACATGCTGATGGTCTGCCACCACCTCAACCCTGACATTCCCGAGGATGTGGCCTTCGCCGATTCCCGCATCCGGGCCGAGACCATCGCCGCCGAGGACGTGCTGCAGGACCTGGGCATCTTCTCCATCACGTCCTCCGACTCACAGGCCATGGGCCGGGTGGGTGAGGTCATCACCCGCACCTGGCAGGTGGCGGACAAGATGAAGAAGCAGCGCGGGGTGTTGGAGGATCACGACGGCGGGACGCACGGCAGTGCCGACAGCGACAACTTCCGGCTCAAGCGCTACGTGGCCAAATACACCATCAACTCGGCAATCGCCCAGGGCATCGCGGACTCCGTCGGTTCCGTGGAGGTGGGCAAGTTCGCTGACCTGGTGCTCTGGGACCCGGCGTTCTTCGGCGTCAAACCGGAGCTCGTCCTCAAGGGCGGCCAAATCGCCTACGCCCTGATGGGGGACGCCAACGCCTCCATCCCCACCCCACAGCCGCGCACCATGCGGCCCATGTTCGCCACCTTCGGAAAAGCCGTACAGCAGTCCTCCATCACCTTCCTGTCCACGGCGGCGATCGCCGCCGGCGTGCCCGAGGAGCTCGGCCTCGAAAAGGTCATCCGGCCCGTCTCCGGCATCCGGAACCTCACCAAGGCCGACCTCAAATACAACGACGCCACCCCGGACATCCAGGTGGACCCGGAAACCTACCAGGTGACTGTCGACGGCGAGGACGTCACCTGCGAGCCGTCCGACGTGCTCCCCATGGCGCAGCGGTACTTCCTCTTCTAGTCCCGCGAACTCCACACCCCTGAAAGAAACCACGTGATCATCGAACGAGTCCTCGGCAACCTCCATGACTTGCCCGAAACCGACCTCGCCGCCTATGCCGGGCTGCACCGCGAGAAGGTCATCCTGCCCAGCGCCCAGCTGGTCAAACGCATACAGCGCGCCACCACGGACCACGGCAAGGAAATCGGCATCCGCCTCCCCTCCGGCGCCGGCGACCTCCGCGACGGCGACATCCTCCACGTCGAAGAAACCAACATGATCGTGGTGTCCGTCCTGCCCACCGACGTCCTGGTCATCGCGCCCCGCACCATCACCGAAATGGGCGTCACCGCACACTCCCTCGGCAACCGTCACCTCCAGGCGCAGTTCTTCGATGCGGAGAGTGAGTATGGGGCCGAAGTCATGGTGTGCGCTTACGACCACACCGTCGAGGACTACCTCATCCACGCCGGTGTGCCCTACAGCCGACAGGAACGCGTCCTCCCTGTACCTTTCCGCCATGCTGAGCACTCGCACTAACTCTTCAGCGCTAGGCGCTTCAAACAATTCCTTGGGTGGGTGCGCCGCCCCGGGATGGGGGCCGTGCCCGCTTCGCGGTGCCCGCCACGCCGCGGCCCCCATCCCCGGGCGTCGCTTGCTTGCCTCGGCTTGGGTGCGCCTTTCGTGAGCGGGTATCAGCTTGCCCTCCAGCAACTGGTTGATTCCGCCTTGCCTACCGGGGCTTTTGCTCACTCCTTTGGGTTTGAGACGTACATCGATCGGGAGCTCGTTTTTGATGAGGGGTCCTTCGGGCTCTGGCTCGATGCCTTCGTCGGCCAGCAACTGACGTATTCGGATGGGCTTGCTGTTCGGCTGTTTTATGACGGGGCTGAACTTGGGGAGCTGGATTCTCTTCTTTCTGCTTGCCTGTTGCCTCGGCAGGTTCGGGAGGCTTCCCTCAAGATGGGGTCCCGGCTGCTCGAGATTGGCGGGGAGGTGTTTCCCTCACCTGCGCTGGGACTGTACCGGGACCTGGTGGCCACTGGGCGGGCCGCGGGGCACCAGCCGCTGGCGTTCGCCGTCGTCGTCCGCTCCCTGGGCGTGCCGCTCGAGGAAGCGCTGGCCGCCTACCTCTTCGCCACCGTCACGTCCCTGACGCAGAACGCCGTCCGTGCTATCCCCCTGGGCCAGAATGCCGGGCAGCGGGTCCTGCGGAAAGCGCACGACGACGTCGCTGCCGCCATCGAAGTGATCGCCCGCCTCACGCCGGACGACTTTGGGGCCGTCAGCCCCGGACTGGAAATCTCACAAATGCGGCACGAACGCCAGCGTGCCCGGATGTTCATGAGCTGACTGGCTCAAAGTAGGAGGAACACCATGACTGAACCCATCAAAATCGGCATCGGCGGACCCGTCGGCGCCGGCAAGACCCAGCTCGTGGAACGGCTTACCCGGCACATGAGCGGCGGCATCTCCATGGCCGCCATCACCAACGACATCTACACCATCGAGGACGCCAAAATCCTCGCCGCCAACGGCATCCTCCCCCTGGACCGGATCATCGGCGTGGAAACCGGCGGTTGCCCCCACACCGCCATCCGCGAAGACACCTCCATGAACACGGCCGCCATCGAGGAACTCAAGGCCCGGCACCCGGACCTGCAGGTCATCTTCGTTGAATCCGGCGGCGACAACCTCTCCGCCACCTTCAGCCCCGAACTCGTCGACTTCTCCATCTACATCATCGACGTGGCCCAGGGCGAAAAAATCCCCCGCAAAGCCGGCCAGGGCATGATCAAGTCCGACCTCTTCATCATCAACAAGACCGACCTCGCACCACATGTCGGAGCCGACCTCGCCGTCATGGAGCGCGATTCCCAGGAGTTCCGCGGCAACAAACCGTTCTGCTTCACGAACCTGAAAACCGACGAAGGGCTCGACAAGGTCATCGACTGGATCCGCCACGACATACTGATGCTTGATTTGGCGCAGTAGACATGGCGTCAATCCACCTGCACGAAGGTGACGTACACGCTGAGGCGGCGAGGCCGGATTTTGGGGCCGCGGCGTGGCGGGCACCGCGAAGCGGGCACGGCCCCAAATCCGGCGAAGCCGCCGGACCCAGCCACGAACAGTCACCGATGGGGCGGCTCGAGCTTGGCGTCAGTCTGCGGGGCCGGCGGTCGGTTGCCTCGCGTCAGTTTCACCAAGGGGCGCTTCGGGTTATGCGGCCGCACTATCTCGATAACTCTGGGCAGGTCTGCTACGTCGTCGTGAATCCTGGCGGGGCTTATCTTGGGGCGGATCTCTTTCTTCTTGATGTGGAGGTGGGGGACTCTGCTTCGTTGTTGTTGACTACCCAGTCCGCTACCAAGGTTTATCGGACTCCCGGGTCTTTTGCTGAGCAGCGGCTGGCTGTGCGTTTGGGGGAGGGGGCGCGGGTGGAGCTGATGCCGGACCAGCTCATCGCGTACCGGGAGGCCAGCTACCGGCAACGGACCTCCGTGACCCTCCGGCCGTCATCGTGCCTTGTCATGGCTGAGGTGGTGACCCCGGGCTGGTCGCCGGACGGTGCCGTCTTCCGGTACGAGGAAGTCCGGCTGCGGAATGAGATCCGGGTCGAAACTGGGACCGGTACCGAACTGCTGGCGCTGGACAACCTGCTGATCCGGCCGCCGCTGGGCGATGTCGCCGGGCTGGGGTTTATGGAGGGCTTCAGCCACCTGGGCTCGCTGGTGGTGGTGGATCCACGGGTGGACCAGGCGCTCGCCGACGAACTGCACCAGTTGACGCAGCCGTTCGACGCCCGGACCGGCCTCTCGCTGACCCGCACCATCGGCGGAACCACCGGGCTGGTGCTGCGCAGCCTGTCGAACAGCACCGAAGAACTCAACCGGCTGCTCAGCGCCTGCGCCAACCTCCTCCGGGAACGCTGGTTCGGCCAGGGGCCCCTGGACCTGAGGAAGCATTGATGGCCGGCATCGCTGCTGTCTACCGGGACCGGGACTCGCTGCCGCTACGGACCCGGGCGCTCTTCACCTTTGGTGCCGTGGCCGCGCTGCACGCTGCCGCCGTCGTCCTTTTGCTTGCCGGAACCCGGACCGGGGGCGGCGGGGCGCTCTCCTGGGGACTTGTCCTCACCGCCTACCTGGCTGGCGTAAAGCACAGCTACGACTGGGATCACCTTGCCGCCATCGACAACTCCACCCGGAAGTTCGTGGCACAGCGGCAGCATCCGGTGAGCGTGGGCTTCGCGTTCAGCCTGGGCCATAGTTCGGTGGTGACCCTGGCCGGGGTGCTGGTGATCGCCGGTGCATCCCTGGTTGGCGGCCTGATGGCGGACGGTACGGCCGGTAACCTGGTGCTGGGGCTGATCGGCAGCGGTGTATCCGGGCTGTTCCTGCTGGCCATGGGGCTGTTCAACGGCTCGGCTTTCACCCGCTCGGCCGCTGCTTTCCGGCGTTCCCGGACCGGAGTAGCCATCGATCCGCGGGACCTGGAACCGCAGGGACTGGTGGCGCGGCTGCTTTCGCGGCCGCTGTCCAGGGTGCGCCGGCCGCGGAACATCTACGTGATCGGCTTCCTCTTTGGGTTGGGTTTCGATACCGCCACCACCATCGGGCTGATGATGATGACGACGGCGGCGTCCCTGGCCGGGGTGCCCCCGTTCGCCCTGCTCGCCCTCCCGCTCGCCTTCGCAGCCGCGATGACGCTGTGTGATTCGGTGAACGGCATGGCGATGATGCGGATGTACCGTTCGGCACTGGCTGACCCGCGGCGGAAGCTTGGCTTCAATGCTGTGGTGACGGGCATCTCCGCCGTCTCGGCCCTGTTCATTGCCGTAATCACTTTGGCCGGCTTCTTTCACGCCGCATTCGGCCTGCATGATCCGGTGACGGCATGGCTTTCATCGATCGACCTGGGCGACGCCGGCCTGCTGCTGGTGGCGCTGCTGCTGGCCGTCTGGGGCGGAGCGTCACTGGTCTCGTTGCGGTCCCGGAACAAAGTCGTGCAGTCCACCAACACATAGGGGCGCGGTGCCGGCCCTGATGGCCAACACCGCGCCCCTCCGCCTCTTACTGGCTGATACCCAGCCTCCCTAGCCGAAATCTGCCACGTAGCTGGGGACCCCGACGGCGTCCGTCGAGACCGGCGCTCCGGTGTCATTGACCACGTGGTCCAGTGTCCCGGCACCGAGGTTTACCGTCAGCAGGCTGTGCAGTTTCACTCCCGGGGTCACCGGAGCTTCAAAGCCCCTGGTGGCATGGATGGTGGGGTCCACATTGTTGTAGACGTAGCTGCCGCCGCCCCACAGTTCGTGGGTCCTGACGGAATCTGCCACCTTATAGCCCGCCCAGCCCAGGACGCCATCGTGCTGCCATGCTGCCTGGTTCGGGGCGTCGTAGGGCAGCTCGTTCTGGAAGAAGACGGTTCTGCCGTTTTCACCGTTCCAGATGACGTTGTACTGCTGGTAGTGCTCCACGAACAGGCCAGTGGCAGTGACGTTGTTGCCGTTGACGATCACGCCGTTCCTGCCGGTGTTGGTTGTCCAGCCGACACCGTTGCCGTGGTCCGCGCGCCAGGCCCAGATGTGGTCCAGGAGGACATTGTCGCTGTTGACTTCCAGGCTGACCGAGGCCTTGCCCACGTGCGGGCCGCCGATGCGGAAGAAGACATCATGGAGCGTGGTGGGGTTGGCCGGATCGCTGTGGATGCCAGAGTTGGCCGGTCCGCCCCCTTCGCCCGGGATAGCCTTGCCGAGGCGCATCAGGGCAGGGGAATTTACCTCGCCGGCGTCCACGGTCACTGCAGCGATATCAACTCCGGGGACATCAGCCACGGTCAGGGGAACTGCCCCGTTCACGGCCGTCAGGGTGGTCATGCCCAGCCCGAGGACAACGGTGTTGGCCCGTTTGACCTCGATGCTGCGGTCGACGTCGTAAACCCCGGGGGTAAGGAGCAGGTTCTTGCCACGGGCCAGTTGGGAATTGATGGCCTGGACGGAATCGCCAGGGGTGGCGATGTAGAAGTCGGCCAGGGGAATGCTGCGGCCCTCCGTAGGACCGTTTTCCCATGTGGTCCCGGCAGAGTCGTGACGGACGGCAGGAACGAAAACGCTGTACTGGCCTTCCGAATCAAGCGTGAGGTAAGGCTTCTCCCGGCTGATGGGGGTGTTGGCCAAGGTTGTGTAAGGCGGGGTGGGGAAGGAATCCGCAGGTGCCCCGGCCACGCCTGAGAACACCTGGTTCCAGACCCCGTTGGACCAGCTTCCGATGCTGCTGTCGCGGACCAGGTACTGCTGCTGTGACCCGTTGATGATTGCGCCCGCCTTGGAATCCGCTATGAAGCCGCCACTGGCATACTGCGGGCCTGCCGTGCAGTAGTCCATCAGGGAGAGATTGCCGCCGGTGATGTTGACCCGGCGCATCGGGGAAGCCTGCGAAGCGGCCCAGAAATTCGCAGAGCTGCGGCAGCCCTCAAGCCCGGTGACATTGATGGTGAGGTTGGACAGCGAACGCCAGAAGTTGTTCAGTGCGATGCAGTTATCGGCGGCCAGGCAGCGGTTGTAAACGTCCACGTGGCCGTTGATGGTGACATCCGTGGGGGCAGCACCCAGGCCGGCTACCTCCGTGGAGTAGCCCACCTGCACGATCAGCGGCTCCTCAGGGGTGCCATAGGTGCCCGGCTTGAACAGCAGGGAGTACCGGTTGGTCCCCATTTCGTCGTCCACCTGCTGCGCGGCAATGGAATCCACCGTGGACTGGATCTGCGCCACCGGCATGCTGGGGTCGAAAACGTAGACATTGGGGCCGAACGGATGTTGCCCTGCCTTCGATGGGGCTTGTGGTGCGGCCGGGACCAGCTGCGGTGACGTTTCGGGAACAGCCCCCGGCGAAGCCTGTGCTCCGGCACCGCCACTGGCGATGACAAGCCCGATAAGGAGAGCAGTGGCGCCAGTGATGCGGCCGGAACGGTGGCGGTCCCTGGACCGGGCAGCGGAACGAGGAGGATGTGGGCGTGGGGCTAGCGGCATTGCTGGTCCTGTCGTTGTTGGGCTGGGGCGGCGGTCCCTCTTTGAGCAGGCAAGATCTGGGTGGGAGCGCTCTCGTCGGGGAAGCGTAACATCACCCCCGCCCCTCGGCAAGAGGTTTTTGGAAGCGCTCCCACGACCCCTTGACAGTGGATGTGAGATAAAGCACGATGTGGTGAGAGCGCTCCCACCAAGAGCTCTTCCCCCTCGTTCCTGCTTCTGCCCAGTCCTGGGCAATGTGCGCCGCGTCTTCCGGGCGTCCGGAGCGAACCCTTTTTCTGACAAAGGAGTCTTCCCTGTGAAAAAACCCAGCAAACTCTCAGTGCTCTCGGCTGCTGCCGCGTGCCTGGCACTGTCCCTGTCAGCCTGCGGAACATCCGCCTCAGAGAAGGGCGGTGTTGACGGATCCACCGGTTCCAAGCCGGTCACTCTTACGGTGGGTACCTTCAACGAATTTGGCTACGAAAAGCACTTTAAGGAATATGAGGAGCTGAACCCGAACGTCACCATCGAGCACAAAAAGGCGGCTACCAGCAACGAGGCACGCGACAACCTGACCACTCGTCTGGCGGCAGGTTCCGGACTGTCGGACATCGAGGCCGTCGAGGTGGACTGGCTTCCGGAACTGCTTCAGTACCCAGACCAGTTTGCTGACCTCAGCGACCCCGCAGTGGAGGGCCGCTGGCTGGACTGGAAGACCGAAGCCGCCACCACGGCCGACGGCAAGCTCGTGGGCTACGGGACCGATTCCGGCCCTGAGGCCGTCTGCTACAACGCCGAGTTGTTGAAGAAAGCGGGGATGCCCACGGAGCGCGGTGAGGTTGCCAAGATGCTCGGCGGCACCTGGGAAAGCTACTTCGATGCCGGCCTGAAGTTCAAGGCCGCCAACCCCAAGGCCGCATGGTTCGATTCCGCCGGTGCCATCTACCAGGGCATGAGCAATCAGCTCGAGAAGGCCTATGAGGAGGAGGACGGCGCCGTCATCGCCACCGGGAACCAGAAGGTCAAGGACATCTACAACCAGGTGCTGAAGGCTTCCACCGAGGACGGACTGTCCGCCCATCTCAAGCAGTGGAGCGACGACTGGGCCGCCGGTTTCCAGACCAGCGCCTTCGCCACCACCCTCTGCCCGGGCTGGATGCTCGGTGTCATCGAAGGCAACGCCGCGGGGGTCAGCGGCTGGGATGTCGCCAACGTCTTCCCGGGCGGCGGCGGAAACTGGGGCGGGTCCTACCTGACCGTCCCCACCCAGGGCGCGAACCAGGCCGAGGCCAAGAAGCTGGCGGGCTGGCTGACCGCCCCCGAGCAGCAGATCAAGGCGTTTACCGCGAAAGGCACGTTCCCCAGCCAGAAGCAGGCCCTTGAAAGCAGCGAACTGCTGGGCCAGACCAATGCCTTCTTCAACGGTGCACCGACAGGCGAGATCTTTGCGGAGCGCGCCAAGGCTGTTGAAGTGACCCCCTTCAAGGGCACCAAGTTCTTCGCAATCAACGATGCAATGCAGCAGGCCCTCACCCGTGTGGACGTTGACAAGACGGACGACGCCGCTTCCTCCTGGGAGAAGTTCGTCACCGCAGTGAAGTCGCTCTAACCATGGCTGTCACCGACCGGGTCATAACGCCCCCAGCCGGGCGCAGCCCCAACGCCGGGAATGACGGGAAGAACGTCCGGCGGCTCGCACTCTCCCGGCGGGTTTCCAAATGGGATGTCAAGCTGTCCCCCTACCTCTACATCTCCCCGTTCTTCCTCCTGTTTGCGGTCACGGGCCTCTTCCCGCTGGCATACACGGCATGGGTTTCGCTCCACAACTGGAACCTCATCGGCGGGCAGGGAAAGTTCGCGGGGCTGGACAACTACGCCTTCGTCGTAGCCCAGCCGTTCTTCTGGAACGCTGTGGGCAACACCTTCAGCATCTTCGTCCTTTCCTCGGTTCCCCAGGTTGTCCTCGCACTGGTGATCGCGGCGGTGCTGGACGCGAACCTGAGGGCCAGGACGTTCTGGCGGATGGGGGGTCCTGGTGCCGTTCGTCGTCGCGCCGGTGGCGGTGGGGCTGATCTTCAACAACCTCTTTGCAGACCAGTTCGGGCTGATCAACGAGATGCTGAAGGCAGTAGGGCTTGACCCGGTCCGGTGGCACTCCGACTCGCTGGCGAGCCATGCGGCCATTGCCACGATGGTCAACTTCCGGTGGACGGGGTACAACGCCCTGATTTTCCTGGCCGCCATGCAGGCGATCCCCCGCGATGTGTTCGAAGCGGCAACGATCGACGGTGCCGGCCGGCTGCGGCAGTTCTTCTCGGTGACCGTGCCCATGCTTCGCCCCACCGTCATCTTCGTCGTGATCACCTCCACCATTGGCGGGCTCCAGATCTTCGACGAGCCCAGGGTCTTCGACCAGTCCGGCCTGGGCGGCGCGGACCGGCAGTGGCAGACGCTCACCATGTACATCTGGGAGCTCGGCTGGGGACAGCGGAACTTCGGCAGGGCCTCCGCCGTGGCGTGGCTGCTCTTTCTGATCATCGTGCTGATTGCCCTGCTCAATTTCGTCATCACCAAGCGCATAGCCAGCCAGGGAGGGCGCAAGTGAGCTCCATTCCCATGATCGAGCAGACTGCCGGCAAGGGTGCCGCCCGCGCGGCGGCCCGGCGCCGAAAGGGCGGGAACGGCAGGGCCGGGTTCGGCGGCGCCCGGCGGCCGGGCTTCCTCACCTACGGTTTCCTGGGGGCAGTCCTCCTTGCCTCGGTCTTCCCGCTGTACTGGTCCTTCCTGGTGGGCAGCCACGACAACACCGTCCTCAGCCGCGGCATCCCGCTGCTGCCCGGTGGAAACTTCCTGGCCAACGCGGCGAAGGTCTTTGACAGCATCCCGTTCTGGAAGGCGATGGGCAACAGCCTGATCGTCTCGGCTGTCACGGCAGCGTCCGTCGTCGTGTTTTCCACCCTTGCCGGATTCGCTTTCGCCAAGCTTCGTTTCCGCGGCAACAAGGCACTGCTGGTCTTCGTGATCGCCACCATGGCGGTTCCCACCCAGCTGGGCGTTGTCCCGCTGTTCATCGTGATGTCCAAGCTCGGCTGGACGGGTTCGCTGTGGGCCGTCATCATTCCGGGCCTCGTCACGGCCTTCGGGGTGTTCTGGATGACGCAGTACCTTCGCGACGCCCTGCCGGACGAGCTGATCGAGGCGGTCCGCATGGACGGCGCATCAATGATCCAGGCCTTCTGGCACGTCGGATTTCCCGCGGCGCGGCCCGCCGCGGCGATGCTTGCCCTGTTTACGTTCGTGGCCACCTGGACGAACTTCTTCTGGCCCTTCATTGTCCTCGACCCCTCAAACCCCACCCTCCCGGTGGCACTGCAGCTGCTCCAGGCGGCCCACTTCGTTGACTATTCAGTGGTTCTCGCCGGCGCGGTCCTCGCTACCGTCCCACTCTTGCTCCTGTTCATCGCGGCAGGCCGGCAACTCGTATCAGGAATTATGCAAGGAGCAGTAAAAGGATGAGTTCCACCGCACTTCCGTTTCCCCAAGGCTTCCTCTGGGGGGCGGCAACGGCCGCCTACCAGATCGAAGGCTCCGCCCACGACGGCGGCAGGAAGGACTCGATCTGGGACACCTTCGCCCGTGTGCCCGGCGCCGTGGCGGACGGCCACAACGGCGACGTGGCCTGTGACCACTACCGGCGCTACGAACAGGACGTAGCGCTCATGCGGCACCTGAACATGAAGGCCTACAGGTTCTCCACCTCATGGGCGCGATGCATGCCCGACGGCGTCACCCCCAACCCGGAAGGCATCGCCTTCTACTCCCGCCTGGTGGATGAACTGCTCGCGGCAGGAATCACCCCTTGGCTGACCCTCTACCACTGGGACCTGCCCCAGGCGCTCGAGGACAAGGGCGGCTGGGCCAACCGGGACACTGCCTACCGCTTTGCCGAGTACGCCGCAGTGATGCACGAGGCGCTGGGGGACCGGGTCCGGTTCTGGACAACGCTGAACGAGCCGTGGTGCTCGGCATTCCTTGGCTACGCGGCCGGCATCCACGCTCCCGGACGGCAGGAACCCCGGGCCGCACTTGCCGCGGCCCACCACCTGATGCTTGGCCACGGGCTGGCAACCCGTGAGCTCCGCCGGAGGGATGCGGACGCCTCCCTGGGCATCACCCTGAACCTGACGGTCGCAGATCCCCGGGATCCCGGCAGCGGCAGTGACCGTGACGGCGCCAGGCGGATCGATGGCCAGTTCAACCGGATCTTCCTTGACCCGCTGTTCAAGGCGGAGTACCCGGCGGATCTCTTGGCGGATGTGGCCCACCTTGGCCTCGCTGACGTGGTGCGGGAGGGGGACCTGGACATCATCTCCGCTCCCTTGGACCTGCTCGGCGTGAATTACTACCACGGGGAGTCCGTGACCAAGGATCTTGAAGAGGCGGTGCTGCAGGAAGGGCAGAAGCCGGCGGCGCCCGCCAGGCCCACGTCCTCGCCGTTCGTGGCCGCCGATGGTGCACGCTCGGTGCCGCGCGGCCTTCCCGTCACGGGGATGGGCTGGGAGGTCCAGCCGGAAGGGCTGCGCCGGCTGCTGAACCGGCTGCAGGCGGAGTACACCGGCCCGGCGCGAGTTCCGGTCTACATCACTGAGAACGGGGCGGCCTACGATGATGTGCCGAATGCGGCGGGTTACGTGGACGACCAGGACCGGCTCGCATTCTTCGCCGCCCACCTGCAGGCAGTGCATGGGGCCATCACCGATGGCGTGGACGTACGCGGCTATTTGGCATGGTCCCTGCTGGACAACTTTGAATGGTCCTTCGGCTACCACCAGCGTTTTGGGCTGGTCCGGGTGGACTACCAGACCCAGGAGCGCACACCGAAAGCCAGCGCATTGTGGTACTCCGAAGTTGCCGCTTCCAACGAGGTAACAGCTGAAAACCTGGATGGGTTATCTTCGGAGCCGGGTGTCGTTATTGTCTGTGTAATGAACGAAAAGACCAGTCGCCCCGTCCTTGCCAAGGCGGGGCGGCAAAGTCCAACGCTGGAGGATCTGGCCACTGCCGCCGGAGTATCGCGCTCCACTGCCTCCCGTGCAATCAACGGCGGCTTGAAGGTGAGCCCGGAAGCCAAAGCCGCCGTTGAAGCCGCAATCGTGGCTTTGGGGTACACGCCCAACCAGGCTGCAAGGAGCCTGGTCACGCGGCGCACGGCGTCGGTGGCGCTGGTCATTCCGGAGCCGGACGCCCGGGTCATGATGGACCCGTACTTCGCAGCCGTGATCACCGGAGTCAATGATGCGCTCCGCGATACGGACATGCAGTTGGTGCTGCTGATGTCCAGGGCAGGGGATGACTCGGCACGGACCCTGCGGTACCTGCGCGGCGGGCACGTGGACGGCGCCATCGTGGTGTCCCACCACCGAGCGGACGACTGGGTTGAGACCCTGGGAACCATCGGCCTGCCCACGGTTTTCATCGGCAGGCCCTGGAATACCGGTTCCGGCCTTCCCTTCGTGGACCTCGACAACTTCGAAGGCGGACGGCTGGCGGCGCGGCACCTGGCCGGCAAAGGGCGCATCCACCTCGCAACCGTTGCTGGACCTACGGACATGACAGCCGCCGTCGACCGTCTGGAAGGGTGGCTGCAGGGGCTCAAGGAAGCGGGGCTGCAGGCAGCACCCGTTGTCCACGGGGATTTCACGACGGCGGGCGGCGCCGAGGCGGCGCGCAACCTCTTCGCCCAGGCGCCGGAGCTGGATGGTGTTTTCGCTGCATCCGATCTTATGGCGCTTGGCGTCGTGGACACTCTTCGCGCCGCAGGGCGACGGGTGCCGGAGGATGTAGCGGTTGTGGGCTTCGACAACCACGACATCGAGGCAGCAAACGGCCTTGGGCTCACCACGGTGGCCCATCCGATGATGGAGATTGCCAAGCAAGCAGGCCAACTATTGATCCGCGCCGTTGAGAACCCGGGGGAGCAGCTGGAACCGGTCATCTATCCCGCGGAACTGGTGGTGCGCGGAAGCACTGCCTGCTGATCTACCGGAGTTCCTGCCGCCGCACTTCAGGCCCCTGAAAACCGGCCCGGCTCAGGCAGCCATCCCGCTCTTGTGCTTGCGGTGCTGCCGGTGCTTTGCCGGTGCCAGGCGGGAGTGCGCGCCGGCGAGGACCTCGCTGCCATCGGGCACGGTGCTGTCGGTGTCCAGGTGGACACCGTGCTCAATCAGAACGCTGGAGCCGATCCGTGAATGGCTGCCAATGTGCACGCGGTTGCCGATCACCGTGCCCCGGCCGATCCGCACCCCGTCGCCGATCACCGTCCGGTCCCCGATGGTGGCGTCACGATCGATCCAGCTGCCGTGCCCAATACGGCAGCCGGGACCCACCTGGGCGCCATGTTCCACGTACGTCATGGGGCCGACGCGGGCGCTGTCCGCCACCCTGGCTCCCGGAGCGATGAGCCCGCCGCCGTTGTCATGGCGGGCATACCGGGTGACCTTCCCGGCGTCGTCCTCAACTGACACAAACTTTGCGGTCATACCATCCCTCGTTAAGCGCTGCGGCTGTTTACCGCTCAGTAAGTTAACGGGCGGGAGGGCGCTGGGATTCCCAAATGGGCAGGTGGGACGGGGTTGGGCCAGATGCGGCACCCTAGACTGGGACGATGATCACAGTCACCGGAAGTGTGGAAACCAACCTGTCCGCGGAGAAGGCCTTTGCCTTCATGAGTGAGTTCGAGAACACCAGCAAGTGGGACCCCAACACCCCTGTCATGGACAAGCTCACCCCCGGGCCGGTGGCTGTGGGGCACAAGTACCATGCCGAGTCCGAGTTCCGGGGGAAGCGCCAAACCCTGGTCTATGAGGTCATCGAGCTGACGGACAACCACATCAAGCTGCGCGGCGAGAACAAGACCGTCACGGCCTTCGACTCGGTGGACGTTCGCCCCAACGGCACCGGTTCGGTGGTGACATATACGGCCGAGTTCAGCATCAACGGCCCGGCCAAGATCATCCAGCCGCTCCTGAAGCCGGCCTTCAATTCCC
The DNA here is from genome assembly GCF_041877125.1 of Arthrobacter sp. E44. Taxonomy (NCBI): domain Bacteria; kingdom Bacillati; phylum Actinomycetota; class Actinomycetes; order Micrococcales; family Micrococcaceae; genus Arthrobacter; species Arthrobacter sp. E44. The sequence goes on along the minus strand of NZ_JBHDJA010000020.1, from coordinate 12,206 downwards.
TGCGGGACCCGGCCCTCAGCGGGATCCGGGACACCCTCAACGCGATGGCAGCGGACTGACCGCTTCGAAGAATTCCCTGATTTCCCGCCGCGGGTCGGCTTCGAGGCCTGGTTCGGCGTCGAGCACCATGGTGTTGCGCTCTTGCCCGTACTCCGGCCAGCCAAGTCCGGCTATGCGCGGCGTTCCCGTCTGCGCAAAGGACGCCCAGGCGCCGCTCATGGCATCGCTGAGGGGCTGCGGCGCCTTGCCGCGGGTGAGGAAGGCGGCCTCGGGAATGTCCAGGTGCCGGAAGACGAAGGGGATGTCCAGGGCGTGGCAGGCGCCGAGCTTCCCGCCCATTGCCGGGCTGCGCCAGGTAAACAGGTAGGCAAAGGTCTTGCCGCCGGCTGCCGGACGGGCAGCGCCCGGCAGCCTCGCGTCGAGCAGCCGGTTGCTCGGCTGGCGGTACATGGAATCTGCGATGGCGGCCTCGAGCAGTTCCTTTCCCGCCGGCTCGCGGGACAGCACCCTGGTGAGCGCCTCCGTGTAGCCCGGCGCCTCTTCCGCCGGGACTCCCGCTCCGGCCAGCACCGCGGCGGCACGGTCCGGATAGCCCGGGTCATCCGAAGCGGGTGGACGCGTTTCCACGGCAAAGGATCCCTCGTTGAGGTTTGTTCCGACCAGCAGGTCAACCCCGCGGTTGACGCCGTTGCGGACACTTTCAAGCGGCGGCACCGGCAGCGATGGAGTGCCCACTGTGGGCTGGAACGGCAGCGGGACAGCAAAAGATTCGGCGGCAACCCGCTGTTCCAGGGCTGCCTGGGCCTCGAGCAGCCTCCCCACCGGGAGGGCCAGCAGCTGTGTGGCTGAGGACCGGTCCAAGCCGCACAGTTCAAGGAAGGCGGAACTGATGCGCGCCGATTCCTCCGGCTGGCGGTACCGTTCCGCCGTGCCGCTCTGCATGATGGCCCGGCGGAAGAGTCCTTCCGATGCCGGCATGCCCAGCAGGGCGCCGACGGCTGCAGCGCCTGCCGATTCCCCGAAAACGGTCACGTTGGACGGGTCGCCCCCGAAGGCGCGGATGTTCGTGCGGATCCAGCGGAGGGCCTCCAACTGGTCCAGCAGGGCAAGGTTGGAGGAGTCCTCGTAGCCGGGACCCAGCAGCTCCGCCAGGTGCAGGAAGCCCAGGGCACCCAGGCGGTAATTGATGGACACCAGCACAGCGCCCGATGCAGCGGCGAGCCTGCCGCCGTCGTACATCGCATCACTGTTGGCGCCAAAAAGGTACGCGCCGCCATGGATCCACACCATCACCGGCCTGGCCGGGCCATCCGTCCCCCGCGTCCAGATGTTCAGGTTGAGGCATCCGTCTTCGCTCCAACTGCGTGGCTTGGTCCCCGGGGGAGCGGGGGATTCGGGGTTCTGGGGCGCGGCGGGGCCAGGAGCGGTGCAGTCCCGCACTCCCTGCCACCCCACCAGCGGGACCGGCGGCCGGAAGCGGTTGGCACCCGACGGTGGCTCCGCGTACGGCATGCCCAGGAACCGTTGGATGGTGATCCCCTCACTTTCCACGGAGCTGCCGCGGACCGAGCCGGAGGGGGTGGACAAGCACGTCATGGTGACAGATTACGGCGTGGCGCAGGTAGGCTGGCATAACCGTTCGGCAGTGGGCGCCCACATGGTGTGGCTTTTAACTACTGTTCGGGAGGTATGACCCGTGCTCAAGGCCGGCGTCCCTGAAGGCGAGGACTTCGCAGACGTTGCCCTGCACCTCCAGGAATCATTCCTGCAAAACCCGGAGGTTGAGGCTTTCCTCAAGGACCTGGCGGCCTATGCGGCCTCCAGGCTTGGGTCTTCAGGCCACGAATGCTCCTGCGACATAACAGTGTTGCGGCCAAAGAAACCCGTCGCGAGTGCAGGCAGCCACCCCGGCCTGGCGCCGATCACCCAGCTGGAGTCCAGGCATGGGGACGGCCCCGGCCTGCTGGCCATGCGGACCGCCGAAACTGTCCTGGTGGCCGACCTGCGGCGCGAACGGCGCTGGCCGGAATACGCCAAGGCTGTCCAGGGGCACGGGTTCCTTTCGGTGCTGAGCGTTCCGGCAGCCCTGGACGTGGATGTGCGCGGTGTGGTGACGTTTTACTGCCCGCAGCCGCTCGCGGCCGACAACGACGGAGTTTTTGCAGCCGAAGCGTTCGTGCGGCAGGCCTCGAAGGGGCTGAAGCTCGCCCTGCGCATGCTGAAGCTGGAGGAGATCAGGGACGGCATGAGCGCTGCCATGCAGACCCGCACAGTGATCGACCTGGCCACGGGCGCCATTATGGCGCAGAACAGGTGCAGCCAGGCCGCCGCCTTCAAGCTGCTGAAGGACGCATCCAACACCCGCAACATGAAGCTCCGCGAAGTTGCGGCCTCCGTCGTCGAGTCGGTGGCAGGGGCGGCCGGTACCTTCACCTACTTCGACGAGTAAGGGTCTTTCCGTTCCGGGTCGTGCCGTCCAGGGTTACGCGGTTCCGGACCGTGCTGCTCCGGCTGCGGAAGGAACAGTGCGGAGTTGCTGAAGGGGGCCCGCAGCGGCAGTCCCTCGGCAGCGCAGTGCTCGTTGACTGCCTGCGCCAGTGCGTCGCGCTCCTTGGGCGAAAGGGTGGCTTCGCCTGCACAGTAATCCCGGATGAGCTGTTCGGAGGCATCCCCGCCCAGTCCAACGAATTCCAGCCACAGCTGTGCCAGGTCCAGCCGGTGCTCCTTGATAACGGCACCGGTCAGGGCCCGCTGGTCCACGGCTTCCATAGTCCCGTCCTAGCTTTGCTTGAACTACTACATCCGGAATTCGGCATGTGCTGGCCGGAGGATGGGTGCGCCGCGAAATTCCTTCTGCCGCGCCGCTGCCGGCGTCCGAAGGACCTTTGCCCCTAGGCAAGCACATGGGCAAGCAGCCAACCTGAGTGTCTGGAGCAGGGGTTAACAACAGGAGGCATGGACCATGGGCGCATGTGATGTCTGCGGCAGCAGCGAGGGCCGGATGTTCACCGTCAGCATGGGAAACCAGTCCGGCACGTTTGACAGCTTCGAATGCGCCATCCACATGATGGCTCCCGCGTGCGAGCACTGCGGCTGCCGCATCCTGGGCCATCCGGTTGAGAGCGAATCCGGTATCTACTGTTGCCTCCACTGTGCCAGGGAAGCGGGAAATCCACACAAGGCCGCCAAGCCGGAGCATTCCACGGTGGCTGTGCCGGCGCAGGGCGCGACGACGGACCAGGGTTAGTCCCGCCGGTAACCGTCCAACAGGAAAAGGGGAGTCGTGCCCGGTAACGGAAGCTTCAGGATCATTGTGGGGGTGGACGGTTCCGACCAGTCCAAGGCGGCAATTGAGGAAGGGCGGCTGCGCAATGGTGAGGTCCAGGCGTTGACGGCGTGGAGCTTCCCCTACGTCAGTGATGCCATGGGAACAGCCTGGGACTATGAGATCTTCGAGAAGGACGCCCAGGCCATCCTTGAAGCGGAGCTCGAACGCGTCAAGGACCGGGGCGTATCCGTCACGGGAAAGATCGTGGAGGGCAACCCGGCGTCGGCGCTTATTGACGCTTCCCGGGACGCTGACCTCGTGGCCCTCGGTTCCCGCGGTCACGGCGGGTTTACCGGAATGCTGCTCGGCTCCGTGTCCCACCAGACCATACACCACGCCCACTGCCCGGTGCTGGTGATCCGGGAACCATCAGCTGAGTGAAGCCGTGCTCTTGGGTGCCCTACCTGACTTCCAGATGGGGCCCTGTTTAGGGCTTTTTGCCATGGATCGCTTTGCTGGCCCGTGGTAGTTTGACCGTCTCGCGTCGCTTACGCGAAGCGATCCAGGAGGAGGGCCGGCTCATGAGTGATACCAATTCCGCAGGAACCAACGTCGACGTCGTGGACATCCTGACCAGCGACCACCAGGACATGATTGCTTTGATCGGGCAGATCAAGGGCGCGCCCGGTGAAAGTGAGCGCAGGGACCTCGCGGACACTTTGATTGCCGAGGTGATGCGGCATGCCGTCGCCGAGGAAATGTACGTGTACCCGGCCGTTGAAGACCATGTGCCCGACGGCAAGGGCGAAGTGGAGCACGACAAGAAGGAGCACGCAGAGATCGTCAAGCTGATGAAGCGGCTGGAAAAAGAGGAACCGTCTGGCCAGTCCTTCATGGAGCTGGTCCATGAGCTTGAGGCACAGCTGAGCCACCACGCCAACGACGAGGAGACCGAACAGTTTCCCAAGCTCCGCCAGCACATTCCACGCGAGAAACTCATCGAGATTGGCGAAAAGGTGGAGAAGGCGAAGAAGCTGGCACCCACCCGGCCGCACCCGAGTGCACCGCATTCCGAGTTGTTCCACAAGACCGTGGGGCCGGGCGTGGGGATGGTGGATCGGATCCTGGACAAGCTCACCGGCCGGCATACGGGCTCGCAGGGCGGTTGACCACGGCTTGGGTCTGCGAGGATGAGTCGAAACATCACTTCCAGGAGGACCCATTGCCCAACACCGTTGATTTCAAGGACGTATCGACCGTCGGACTGGAATCGTCACCGGTAGCGGAGGCGCTGGCCGGGCTGCGGGCGAACGAGGCTCGCTACTACAAGAACAAGTATGGCCACGACTTCACTGTGACTCCGGCAGCTGATGCACCGGAACTGGTGGACTACGTGAACAACATCCTGGCCACAGAGCGGAACCTGGTGATCGGGTCCAAGCCCCTTGAGGTCTCCAGGTTCGAGGTGGACGGCCTGCGGATGACGTACGTCTTCTACGAATCCGGCCTTTCCATCAACGTCATGTACGGAATCGAGGAGGGTTCAAAGCGGGCGGTCGGGTTCAAGCTCTCCGACGGCATGGAGGTCCCCGAGGAACTGGCATCCAGCTTCAAGTTTGCCCGCCAGAAATCCAAGCTCGCCGGCACCATCCGCGGCTCCTACTTTGTGGTCAAGGGCCAGTACTGAGCACTGGCATCTGCGCGGTGGCCCGCGTACTTCAGCCCACCACCGAACAGCGGCTCACTCCGTCCGGGGACGTTCCCCCTTCGCGTGGTGGCTGGACCAGATATCGCCCATTTCCTCCGTGGACTGTTCCACGATCCTGCTCATGGCCGCGTGGGCTGCGCCTGCGTCGCGGCGTTGGATGGCGCTGGCTACGTCCACATGCATCTGCAGCGCCTCATGGTCCGGAAGATGGGGCATCAGGCCGTGCTGGGTGCGCCCCGCCAGCACTTCAGCAACGAGTTTATGCAACTGCGAAAACATCAGATTGCCGGAGGCATTGAGGACCGCAGCGTGGAACTCAATGTCCAGGCGCAAAAACTCCTCCTGGTTCCCGCGCTGTCCGGCAGCCCACAGGCGCGCCGCCATGGAAACAAGATCGCTTGCCTCATCCAGGGACGCGCGTTCGGCAGCCAAGCGGGCAGCCTGCGGTTCGATGGCGCCGCGCAATTCATTCAAAGCCCGCAGCTGTTCCAGCCGCTTGGCCGACGCCAGCCGCCACCGGATCACCTGCGGGTCGTAAAGGTTCCAGCTGGCCTCCGGCTGGACCACCGTTCCCAAGCGCCGCCGGGACTCAAGCATGCCCATGGAGGACAGGACGCGGGTGGCCTCCCGAATCACGGAGCGGGACACCTTGTGCTGCGCCTCCAGCTCATCCAGCCGCAGGATGGAATTCGGTGCCAGTGTTCCCTCCGCGATGGCGAGCCCCAGGTTCTCGACCAGCGATGAATGCAGGTCCGGGGACAACGCCGCCTTTGGGATGGTCATGAATAAATCATATGGGGACACAGCAAGCTCTTGTATATGTCTGCCTTATTTGTTTATGCTCGCTGAACACAACAGACGTAACGAGGCGTTTGTAAACGGTCCGCGGAGTTGCGGGCCCTGGAGGCAAAGGGAGTCGTAATGAAGCGACGTTCAATTGTGAAGTACGCGGCAGTTGCCGCAGCGATGTCGCTGGGGCTGACAGCCTGCAGCGGTGGCGGAGGTGGCAGCGACCAGGCCAAGGAGTCCGGCACGGTGCGGGTCACCTTGGCCAACCACGTATGGACTGAAGGCATCAAGGCCGCCATTCCGGAGTTCGAGAAGTCCAGCGGGCTCAAGGTCGAGCTCACGCAGCTCGGCGAGGACCAGCTCTCGGACCAGTACAACGTCAAGCTCAACGCAGGCAGCGACGAGATCGACGTGATGATGTACCGGCCGCTGCAGGAAGGCAAGGCGTTCTCCAAGAACGGCTACCTGGCGGACCTGACCAAGAACGTCTCCTCGGACTCGGGCTGGGACTGGAAGGACTACCAGGAGGGTCCCGTCAAGGCCACCACCGTTGACGGCAAGGTGGTTGGCGTTCCGATCATCACCGAACGCGAAGTCCTGTACTACCGCAAGGACCTGCTCCAGGCTGCCGGGCTCCAAGTCCCCAAGACCATGGAGGAACTGGAAGCGGCGGCCAAGGCCATCAAGGCTTCCTCCCCTGACACCGCCGGCTTCGTGGCCCGCACAGGCAAGTCCGCCGCGGTCACCCAGTTCTCCAGCTTCCTGTACAGCTTCGGCGGAGACTTTATGGACTCCAACGGCAAGGCCTCCGTCAACACCGACGCAGCCAAGAAGGCCTACGCCTACTACGGCGGCCTGATCAAGAACTACGGTCCCGCCAACGTCAGCACGGACATGAGCTGGCCTGAGGCGATGGCCATCTTCACCCAGGGCGGCGCCGCCTTCTACACCGAGGCCGATTCGCTCTACAAGAACGCCACCGATCCCGCCAAGTCCAAGGTTGCGGACAAAGTTGGCTTCGCTGCGCTGCCCGCCGGCCCCGCCGGTTCCAAGCCCTACAACATCCCCTCCTGGGCGCTGGGCGTGAACCAGAACTCCAGCAACCAGGACAACGCCTGGAAGTTCATCCAGTGGGCCACCAGCAAGGAGCGCACCCTGGCAGCCCAGAAGGCCGGCGTCCCCGGTCCCCGCACGTCCGTCTGGTCCAACCCTGACGGAACCTCCACCTACCCCAAGGACCTGGCTGACGCGATCGCCGCCAGCGCCAAGAACGGCGTGGGCCACGACCGGCCGGAGGTTGTCACGGTAGGCAAGGCACGTGAAATCGTGGGTGCGCCGATCGTCGCCACCATTACCGGCGCAGACACCGCAGCCGCGGCCAACGACGCCCAGACTGCTTTCCAGACCTTCCTGGACAGCGAAAAGAAGTAGGACGCCGGGCGCAGAAGCGCCCCACACCATCGCGCCGGGACGGCTCTCAATGGCCGTCCCGGCGCGGACCAACTTCACCCTCAAACTCTTAGGTGAACCATGTCTGTTTTGAACCCTCCCCGCAGTGCCCGCACACGCCGGGCCGGTGGCCCCGCAGGCGCCGGGGGGAACTTCTCCGCCTGGGCCAACCGGCACCGCAAATGGCTCTTCGCGGCCCCGGCCATGATCTTCGTCGGTGTGCTGATCATTTTTCCGCTTGCCTGGACCCTTTACCTCAGCCTTACCGACTCCCAAGGCTCCGTCCGGGCCGCCACCGAGTTCATCGGGCTGCAGAACTACCTCACGGTCCTCAGCGACACCGAGCGTTTCTGGCCCGCGGTGGGCCGCACCCTGGCCTTCACCGGCGTAGCCCTGGCCTTTGAAGTGGTGCTGGGCATGGGCGTCGCGTTGCTCCTCTGGCGGCCGTTCCGGGGTGAAAAGTGGGTCCGCGTGGCCATCCTGTTGCCGCTGGTGGCAACCCCTGTGGCCGTCGGCATGATGTGGCGGCTGATCTTCGACCCCAACATCGGCTTCGTAAACCAGCTCCTGGGGATGGTGGGCATCCCGCCCCAGCCGTGGCTGTCCGGCCAGGACACTGCCCTGGGCACCACCATCTTCATGGACGTCTGGCAGTGGACCCCCATGGTGGTCCTGATCCTGCTGGCCGGCCTGACCTCGCTGTCCGACGAACCGGACGAGGCCGCCCGCGTGGACGGTGCCAACGCCTTCCAGCGCTTCTTCTACATCACCCTGCCCCTCATGATGCCCACCGTGATCGTGGCCATCCTGCTGCGCGGCATCGATGCCCTGAAGACCTTCGACATCCTTTACGCCACCAAGGGCAAGGGCGGCGGCTCGTTCCACGAAGTGGAAACGCTGAACGTCTACGCCTACGGACTGAGCTTCGACTACAACCAGTACGGGCTCTCCTCGGCGGTGCTGATCCTGTTCTTCATGATCATCATCGGTTCCATGTGGCTGCTCACCATGCGCAAGAAAGCGGTAAGCAAATGACCGTCATGACAGACTCCGCCGCCACCACCGCGGACAACCGGCCCCGCCGCCGCCGCAAGCCCCTGGGCACCCGCGCCTACAAAGTGTTCCGCGTGGTGGCGCTGGTCCTGGTGGTGCTGTTCCTGCTGGCCCCGCTGTTCTGGATGCTCCTGGCGTCGCTGAAGACCAACGTGGACATCTACGACACCGCCAAGGCCTTCATCTTCTCGCCCACTTTCGAGAACTACGCCAACGTGCTGCAGCGCAATAACTACTTCGTCTTTGTGGTCAACAGCTTCTGGGTGGCTTTCGTCTCCACTGCGCTGTCGATCGTCCTGGGCGTCCCGGCTGCCTACGCGATGAGCCGGTTCACCATGCACCGCTCCGCGCTGGTGGTCCTGATGGCCCGCGTCATCCCGGGCGTCTCACTCCTGGTTCCCTGGTACTACGTCTTCTCCAACCTGCGTATGGTGGGCAAGTTCGAGGTGCTGATCCTCAGCCACATGTTCGTGGCCCTCCCGCTGATCGTGTACATCATGATGAGCTACTTCGACTCGCTGCCGCTTGAGCTGGAGGAGTCGGCAGAGGTGGACGGCCTTACGCCGATCGGGGCGTTCCGGCTGATCACGCTTCCGCTGGCGGTGTCCGGCATCGCCACCGCCGGCATCTTGTCCTTCATCTTCTCGTGGAACAACTTCATGTTCGCGCTGGTGCTCTCCGGTGCCAAGACCAAGACGCTGCCGGTGGCGATCTTCGACTTCGTCTCCTACGCCAGCATCGACTGGGGCGGGCTGATGGCCGCAGCGACAGTCGTGACCATCCCCATCATGATCATCGCGCTCTTCACGCAGAAGTACATCGTCTCCGGCCTGACGGCCGGCGCAACCAAGGGTTAGGAACCGCCGCGTGACCGTCATCAGCCGGATCGAAACATTCCTGGTCCCGCCCCGCTGGCTCTTTGTCCGGGTGGAGACCGAAAGCGGCATCGTGGGGTGGGGCGAGGCAACCTGCGAGGGCCGCAGCGAAACTGTGCGCACCGCCGTCGAGCAACTCTCGGAACTGCTCATTGGCAGGGACGCCCTCCGGATCGAAGACCACTGGCAGGTGATGACCAAGGGGTCCTTCTATCGGGGCGGACCCATCCTGGCCAGCGCCGTTTCCGGCCTGGACCAGGCCCTCTGGGACATCGCCGGCAAGCACTTCAACACCCCCGTGCACCAGCTCCTGGGCGGCCACGTCCGCGACCGGATCCGGATGTACGGCTGGGTGGGCGGTGACGAACCGAATGAGGTGGCCGACCAGATCAGCGCCCAGCTGGAGGTGGGCCTCACGGCCGTGAAAATGAACGCCAGCGGCCGGATGAGCCCGGTGGCCTCGGTGGCGGAGATCGACGGCGTCATCCGCCGTGTTGCCGCGGCCCGCCAAGTCCTGGGCGACCACCGGGACGTGGCCGTGGACTTCCACGGCCGCTTCAGCCTGGCCAACGCCAAACGGGTGGCACCCCTGCTGGAGCCTTTCCGGCCCTTCTTCCTCGAAGAGCCGGTGGTCCCGGAGAACACCCACCTGCTGCGGGAATTCACCTCCTCCACCACCACGCCGGTGTCCACAGGGGAGCGGCTGTACAACCGGCAGGAGTTCCTGCCCGCCCTGCAGGCCGGTATTGCCGTGGCGCAGCCGGACCTCTCGCACGCCGGCGGCATCACCGAGGTCCGCAAGATCGCCGCCCTGGCCGAGGTCTACGAAGTCCAGCTGGCACCGCATTGCCCGCTTGGACCTCTGGCGCTCGCCGCCTGCCTCCAGGTCGGTTTTGCCACGCCCAACTTCCTCATCCAGGAGCAAAGCATCGGCATCCACTACAACCAGGGCGCCGAAGTCCTCGACTACGTGGTGGACAAGACCCCCTTCAAGTTCGTGAACGGCCACATCGAACGGCTCACCGGACCCGGGTTGGGCATCGAAATCGATGAAGCCGTGGTCCGGGCAGCGGACAAGCGCGGCCACGCCTGGCGCGGTCCGGTGTGGCGCCACCCCGACGGATCCTTCGCAGAATGGTGAACCCTATGACATCCCAGAATCCAGCCGTTACCCCTGCCAGCCTGCTGGCCGGCATCCGGCAGGCCCGCCTTGTCGGCATTGTCCGCGGGAACGACGGCGGTGCTGCCGCCAAGGCCGCGCTGGCGGCAATGGAGGAGGGTTTCCAGTACGTGGAGATTGCCCTCACCACGCCCAACGCGCTGGAGGCCATCCGTGAGGTCCGCGCGGCTGCCCCGGCCGGCTGCCTGGTGGGCGCCGGCACCGTACTCAGCGAGGCCGACGTCGAACGTGTCACCGCAGCCGGCGGCCAGTTCATCGTTACGCCCTCCCTGGCACCCTCGATCAGTGAGGCCGCTGCCGCCGGCATCCCGGTCCTGGCCGGGGCGCTGACGCCCAGCGAGGCCTATGAGGCGATGGAACGCGGCGCCACCGCCATCAAGCTGTTCCCGGCGTCCATCGGCGGGCCAGGCTACCTGAAGGCCGTGCGGGATCCCTTCCCGGACATCCCGTTCATCGCAGTGGGAGGGGTGGGGCTCAGTGAAGCCACCGGTTACTGGGAAGCCGGCGCCATCGCCGTTGGACTGGGCGGGCCCCTGTTCGGCACGTCAGCGTCAGGTGGGGACCTGACGGAAATGCGGGACCGCGCGCGCAGCTTCCTGGGCCTTGCCGCCGAATTCGCAGCCAGGACCGGTACCGGCTCATGACTGCTGGTACCGAATCCGCCCCGGACCGCCCCGCTCCGGTGGACCTGCTGACCTTCGGCGAATCCATGGTTTCGCTCCGGTCAACAGGCCCCCTGGCCAACGGCGGCACGCTGAACATGCAGGTGGCCGGGGCGGAATCGAACGTTGCCATTGGCGTCGCACGCCTTGGCCACACTTCCGCCTGGGCCGGGTCTGTCGGCGCTGATCCGCACGGCGAATTCATCGTGAAGCAGTTACGGGGCGAGGGCGTCCGGCTGCACCACGGCGTCCATGCGGAGCGCAGCACCGGGGTGATGTTCCTGGAACAGCGCACCGCCGACCTCAGCAGGGCCTTCTACTACCGTGCCGGTTCGGCGGGGGCCACCATTTCACGTCATCATGTGGCCGCCGCGCTGGACCAGGGCGCCCGGATCCTGCACCTGACCGGCATCACGCCTGCACTTAGTGCCGAGGCGCGGGACGCCGTGGAGTACGCCGCGGGACGAGCTGCCAGCGAAGGGATGGTGGTCTCCCTCGATGTCAATTACCGCAGCAAGCTCTGGTCCCGGGACCAGGCACGGGCGGTGCTGGGACCCCTGGCGCGGCACGCCACCATCGTTGTGGCGTCCGACGACGAACTGGACCTGATTGCCCCACCCCAGGCGGGGAGCGGCGCGGCAGGGCGTCCGGGCGATACCGGCGCCAGCGACGAAGCCACTGCCGACGTAGAGGCTTGTGCAGCTAGGGGGTTGCTGGAGGCCGGAGTCCGGGAAGTGGTGGTAAAGCGGGGCGCCGCGGGCGCCGCCGTCTATACAGCCGAGGGCCTTCTCGAAGCGCCCGCCCTCGCCGTGACCTGCCTGGACACCGTCGGGGCCGGCGACGCATTCACCGCCGGCTACCTTTCGGCTCTGCTCGGCGGTGCAGAAGTTCCCGAACGCCTGCACCGCGGCATCCTTGCCGGCGCCTTCGCAGTCAGCACCCGCGGCGACTGGGAAGGGCTGCCCCGTCCCGATGAACTTGCCCTGCTCGATGCCGCCAGGGGCAGCACCCAGCGCTGACCCCCGCCGGGCACATGATTCCCACAGGTCCTGCCAACTCCAACCCGAAAGCCAGCCATGAAGATTGTCGCCGCTGATGTGTGGGACTGTGGAATTAACGGTGTATCCGGCTCGACACGCCAGGCGGTCTGCTTGGCAGGAATGAGCTGGATATGCCGGTGACACTGGATGCCGTGAAGACTGCGGACACCACTGGGAAACCG